>QMOF01000001.1 GCA_003650185.1 Chloroflexota bacterium
ACCTTGTCAAACGCATCTTCGCCGGGCACCCGCCACGGCGAGTGTCCAGAGACCTCTGTGTCAAGAGGCAGACCCTCGACGCTCGAATGTAATCTCACCTCTGCGGGCCCGGCGCGTCCTGTCTTGGCCCGGTTGAACCAGAGGAGGTCTGCAGGCTGCCGAGCCACCAGCGGTGTTCTCTCGAACTTCCTTTGCACATGGCCGACCATATTGCGGACCGGGGCCAGCAGGCGATCGGCCCACCCCACCCCACCAGCAGCCGGATACTGCGGTCTCCACACGGGCAGTCCTCGGAGCTGCGGCTGGCGGGAGATAATCCCAATGCGCTGGGCAAGCTCCACGGCGAACCGGCTGCCGCGCCACACGACACGGGAGGCAAAGGCGCGGCCCACGTCCCTCCAGCCCTGGACCTCTTGCCCTGTACCTGAGGAAGGCGTTTGGCTGCTGCGCTCGGGCTCCGGCCCCTCGGCCGGGCCTCCTTCCTGTCTGCCCTTCTTTCTCCGAGCCATATTGGCCTACTGTTTTTCCAGAGTCATGCCTTCGTGGGTCAGCTCCAGCGTTTCAATGGAAACGCCGTTGTCGTCGACCTTGAAAGCCGGGCCTACCCATTTCACCGGGTAGGCCCGGACCAGGTTCCATCTCCACGCCTCCGAACCGTCGTAGTAGTGGAGCACTATGGATACGTTCTTGCGCTTCTGCTCGCCTTCGATGATGGACTGGAACCAGTCCCACAAATCGCTGCCTGCAGCATATCCCCGCTTCAACGTCACGTTAGAGTACTTGACCCTCCCCGGCAGCTTGTGGATCTGGTCGTTCAGACCGCCTTCTTCATAAGAGAAGACCTCTCTCTCCACATCAAGGCCCGAGCACTCAGTGAACTGAGCGTGCGACATACCTTCTATTTCGACCGTGAACCGATAGTTCTGCAGGTAGTCGACAACCTCACCCGGATTAGCCATCGTCATACTCCCATGCTAAACCCTGCAACGGAACTGCGCTCCGGCACCCCATGGCGCGTTCGCACACCAGCCATCGAACCCTGCAGGCCGCCTCCCGCGGCGCACGTCCGCCCACGACACGGCCTCTCACCCTATGCACGGCTGACCGCAAGACCATACCAGCAACCCCCGAGGCTGACGGCCCGAGCGCCCAAGCCACCTACCCCTCGCTAAGCCTGCGGTTTATGCCACCGATCTCCTCGACCCACCGCTGTCTTTCCTGGTGCTCCATCTCCAGGATTTCCCGGCGCGGCCAGTGGAAATAGTAGGCGATGTAGGCTACCTCCTCGTACAGGCGGTCGAGGGGGTAGCCCTTTATGCCCCCCCCAGGCGGCCCATATCTACCTCGAAATTGTGCCCGCACTCAGGACAGGTAGTGGGAATCATGCTTGTCCCGTTCTCATTGATCCGGCGATAGAACTCCTGAAGGTAGGCCAGGTCGGCCGAGAACAGGTTCTCGATCACCCCGGTATTGACATCCTTCAGGTTGCCAAGCTTGGTGATCACTCTGGAGAGCAGGACGACCACCAGGTAAGCCTGGTTGGCCTTCACCCGCATGTCTTTCAGCGGGAATATCTCGTCGGCCGCCGTGGCCAGGCGCATGACGCCGTGCTTGTGGAGGTTGCCCTCCTTGTCCACGTAGCCCCGTGGCAAGGTGAACTCGAATTCGGTCTGCAGAGTCATCTGCTCACCTCAGTCACACTCTTACTGCGACCGCACCATACCCTCGTGGACTATGGTGAGCTCCTCGATGCCGACTTCATTCGAGCTTGACGACAGAGTCGGACCAGAGATCTTCGTCGGCCAAGCATTCACGATGTCCCACCGCGCGATCTCCTGGTAGTTCCGGTCCATCATGACGATGGAGCAGTTGGTACGGGCAGAGCTCAGGTCACCCTGCTCCACCTCCTGACGCCACTCCCACATGTCCAGGTTCGCAGTTATGCCTCGCTTGAGCGTAATCGGGGACCACTTCAGCCGGCCGGGTATCTGCTTCACCAGTTCATGGCCGCTGTCATCCACCACCTTGTGCTCTATTACCTCGTGCTCCGAGCCCAGCCCAGAGACCTCTGTGAAATACCCATCCGCCTTACCCTCGATCTCAAGGCGGAAATTAAAGCCTACTAACGGGTCTTCGCCATTTGCCATGGCTCATTCACCTCCTTTCAGTCTACTCCGCCACTGCGGAAGCGCCAGCCCACTGGCTGATGCGGAAGATCACGAACTCCGCCGGCTTTACCGGGGCCATCCCGACCTCGATTATCACCTGTCCGGCGTCACGCACCTCAACCGTGTTCAGCTCCTCGTCGCATTTCACGTAGAAGGCTTCATCGGGGGTGTTGCCAAATAGTGCCCCATCACGCCACACTCTGGTGAGGAAGGCCTTGACATCCCGCCTGATGCGCGCCCAGAGACGCGGGTCATTGGGCTCGAAGACCGTCCACTGAGTGCCCACCTCGATGGACTTCTCCACGAAGTTGAACAACCGGCGCACGTTGATGTAGCGCCAGGATGGGTCACTGGAGATGGTCCGGGCGCCCCAGACGCGAATGCCCCTGCCGGGGAAGGCACGGATGCAGTTTATCCCCACCGGATTGAGGGAGTCTTGCTCGCTCTTGGTGATCTGCGTTTCCAGTCCGATGCAGCCCTGCACCACCTCGTTGGCCGGGGCCTTGTGCACGCCGCGCTGGGTGTCGCTGCGCGCATAGATGCCAGCCATGTGGCCCGACGGCGGCACGAAGATGCCCTCACCGTTGCCAAGCGGGTTGGCTACCTTAATCCAGGGATAGTAGACCGCACCGTATTTGGAGTCGTACCCGGCCTCGTTGACGATCCAGTCCTTCACCTCCTGAGGGCTCTGGCCTGGCAGGCAGTCCAGTATGGCAAAACGGTCCCTCATGTTGGCGGCATGGTCCAGCATGGCTGTCTGGACGAGCTTGACGCCTTCTTTAGAGATGGCGCCCGCCTGGTAAGCGGCCATTACATCTGGACAGACCACCATGGTAACGTCGTCGCACAGCTCAAGTCCGTTCACGCCAGAGCGCTCCTCGGCACTGCCCACGATCGCGGTGGGGCTGATTTCCCTCACCACGACTGCTTGCGTCGCAGCGGCCGTCAGAGGGTAGGTCCCCGGCGCAGGTGTCCGCTCGGCTATACTCAGTGTGGACTCCTTCTCCGCCACGCGAATCAGCTTGGACTCCCTGTTGACCACTTCTACTACGTTGCGGGCCCCTTTGCCCCTCCTGAAGGTCACGTTCTCGAAGGTCTCCTCCGCTTTGCTGCTGATTACCTTGAGGTTAAACAGATCCTCCGGCACGTCCTCGCCCACGGGCCTACTGACCTCTACCTTGATCTCGCCTTCCTCCAGGGCGGTCACATTAAGAGTGGTGATCGATGGCTGCGCGCCGCTGGGCAGAGCTGCCTGGGCCACAGGCCGACTTTCCTCCGCCTCGCCCCCGCCACCGGGCAGCCGACTGACATAGCAGCTGCCACCGCCATTGTGGAAGTACCCGTAGACGGCATGAGCCAGGTAGCTGCCCGGCATGAACTCGCCAAAGGTCTGCACGAACTGGCCCCAGTTAGCGATAAACGTCGGATAGTTGACCGGTCCCTTTTGGGCAAAACCGATGAAGGCCGCCACGGAAGTGCCCGCACCTTCAATAGGTTTGGCTCCCTTGTCAACCTCTTCAACGTACACCCCGGGGGACAGATATTGAGGTGACATACTAAGCCTCCTTTCAGTACCACTGTTGCACCGGGAACCTCAGCTATCGCTGGGAGTCCACCCGGCCCGCCCCGTTCCCGGCATGCTTCGGGACGCGTCCGGAATCTCCCTCTGAGCGTCTCACATCTTCGCACCCCCCTTTCTCAAGCCTCCGCCTGTCAGTCAGCCATCGACAACAAACGGTATTCTTCCTTATCGGCGGGCTCAGATTTCAATATCGTAGCTCGGGCTGGGCACAGCAAGCTGCAACTCGCGCTTCTTCCTGCCCGGAGCCGAGACTTCAACGGTATATGAGCCATAGACCAGCTTGCGGAAAGCGTATTTGCCCTCCTCGTCGCTCCTCGCCGTTTTCTGGAGCTCCTTGAGGAAGAGAGTGGCCTCGGCCACCACCTCTTCCGGTTTACCCCTGGCATGAACAACACCGCTTACCAGGACCGCCTGGTCAGCCGGTGCCTCGCCCTTCTGACTGAACTCCAGGACTGTGGTCTTCACCAGCGGCGACGTGAACTTCATGTCGATGTCCACCGGCACGGTGAGCACGTAGTTAATTGACGCCCTGAGCTGGTTCTCCAGTGCCCCCCAGAAATCAGCCGCGTTCATGTTGATCCCGTTCGGCTGAGCCGTAAAGGCAAGAACGGGGCATTGCGACTCCTTGAGTACCCCCTGGAGCAGGTCCGCAGGTAGCTCCTGGTAGCGGGACAGGGTGGCCAGGAGATGCCCCAGCAGGCGGTGCTGGTCAGCCGTGTCGTTGGTCCAAACAGTGACCAGGTAGGACAGATCGATCCGAAGCGGTGGCTTCGCCATAACGGCACTGCCGCCGCTGCGCTTCATAATCCATTCGTTGTTGCGAAGCTGGTGGTTCTCGCGTATGTCATAGAGATAAAGGTTGACCGTGGGACGGGACACGGAAGCCGACCACTCCCTGTCCGGCATATCGAAGCTGATGTCAACCTCCGCCGGATCCAGAGGGACCTTCTGTATCAGTAACTGTTTCAGAGTCTCATCAACGTCATTGATCACGGTTCACACCCCCCGGACTCGATCAAGCCAGCCCGTGCCCAGCATCACTTTCCTTCTCTGGTAGAAGTCCCTTTGCCAACCCCAAGCTCCGCTTCAATGCGCTTCAGCTTCGCAGCATACCTCTCCACGTCAGCCCTCAGCTTCATCACTTCTGCCGCCTTCTGCTTGGCAGCGTCCACGACCTCCTTCGGCGAGCTGGCAGACTCCAGTATCATTCCCACGGCCCCGGAATCTGCTGACGGTACAATTGACTTGTCCAGGGCATAAAGCGTGGCGTTTCTCAGCCTGATCTTTCTCAAGAGCGATCCCATGGCCGCCATGATCCTTATTCCATTCTTCACCGCGCCGGTGATGTCCACCTTGCGCAGCAGACGCGGAATGAGGCCGATCACAGGCATGGTCAGCGGGAGTTCATATTTCTTGCAGAAGTCCGACACCGCGATCGGGTCAACCCCGGGGCCAGCGGCCTTGGCCAGACATGCCAGAGCCAACAGGTGGTGACGGTGCTCCAGGACCTTCCGGTGCAGTTCGCTCCACAGCCCTTCCATCATGGGCTTCAGTACCACCAGGTAGTAGAGTTTCTCCCCACCACCCTTCGAAACTTCGGTCTTGGCGCTGCCCCTGCCTTCCTCCGGCGCCAACAGGACCGCAGGGCTTGGCCGCAGGGCTGTCTCGGCCGAAGGCGAAAAGACGGCGAAGCTCCCCCCAACCTCGTATGCGGCGCTCTCTGAGTCGGCGTGCTCGTTGACCGTCTTTCCAGGAGCCTCGTCAGCTACCGCCACAGTCCGACCCCCCTCGTCCAGAGACTGTACGCGCCCCAGCAACCGTTGGACGTATGCGTTGCCGACCCGCTGCTGCAACTGGCTCACCATTTGGATCTTGCGGGTCTCGTTGGCAGGCTGGCGAAACCGAGCATCGGTCAACAAGGAGGCATACCTCTCGAACGAAAGCTCCGCTGCCGAGCCCTCACCGAGGGCATCAAGGAATAGCCGGTCAGCCAGTGCACTGGAGGCTCCCCCGCTTGGCCTGCGCGCTCCCCGTATTGCTCTACCTTTTTCGGCGGCGTCAGACCGCCCTTTCACCTTCGGCTGCCTCATCGCCGCCTCCCTGTCCACTGTCTGTCAACATTGACGCACCCCCGGACACTCATTCCACCCAGCCTATCGCCTTGCGCGTCTTCTGCCGCGCCCTGATTTCCCACCGGAATTGCCCGACCCTTCGGCTTGTATCGTCTCGACGCGCCGCGCCACCCCACCCGCGGGGGTGGACGCCGACTGCTGCACCACGTGGGTCAGCTCATGCGCGATGAGCTTCTTGCCATCATCCGAGCCAGGCCGATATTCGCCCTCACGGAAAAAGATATCGCGCCCCGTGGTGAATGCTCTGGCGCTCAGTTGCCTTGCCAGGGCATTGGCCTCAGCATCAGCGTGGACCCGCACGCCGTTGAAATCGTGCCCATAGACAGGCTCAAAGGAGGCACGCACGGACTCGGGCAACTGCTGCCCGCTGCCCCGGGCTGCTTCAATCCGGTTCTCGATGTCGCTGGACACCGCCATGTCCCGGCCGATGTCGGACTTCGCCTGTACCTCCTCCTCTTCTTCCTCCTGGCGCTGGACGGCCTTTGCCTGCACCAGCTCTTCCTCTTCTTCCGGCGCCTGGCGCTGCACCTGAGGGCTCGTCATCCGCGTGACCGCCTCGGCCACCCTGTCTGCCTCTTTCTCATAGGCGCTGTCCGGCGAACTGACGGTGAGCTTTGCCTGTGGAGACATGGAATCCAGCAGCCGCTGGACGTATGCATTTCCATAGCTCCGCTGCAGCCCGCTCAGCAATCTCGCCTTTTGTGCGGCATTGGCGGGGTGTGAGAGCCGGCCATCACCGAGCATGGCTGCATGTGCTTCCAGCGAGCGCGCTCCTGTCACATCTGCCTCGGGCGTGTCAACGGGGGCCTTCAGCTTCTCAGCCGCTGGGGTCAGTCTCTTCTTCACCCGCGATTTCTCTTCCGACTGGGCCTTCCTGACGTCATGCTCTGTCATCTGGACACCTCCGGTCTAGCTTTTCACCAGGTCAAAATAGGGTCCGAAATCGGTCTCGGTGCACAGCCTTCCGATCTTCTGATACTCGCGCTTGGTGGCCTTGATCAGGTGCTCCATATTGATCGTCCGGCCATCAGAAGCAGCCAGGAAGGCAGCTCCCAGGGCTATGTTCTTGATATTGCCGCCAGTTATCTTGAACTGGCTGGCCATGAACTTTAGGTCCACACCCTCTGAAACAGGTGCCTCTTTGGGGAACACGCGCTGCCAGATACGGTAGCGGTCCTCCTCTTCAGGAGACGGGAACTCAATGCTGAAATGCATCCGGCGGGCAAACGCCTCGTCCAGGTTCTTGCGCAAGTTGGTTGCCAGGATGACTATCCCGTCGTACTCCTCCATCTTTTGCAGAAGGTAGGCGATTTCGATATTGGCATAGCGATCGTGCGAGTCCCTCACCTCCGAGCGCTTGCCGAAGAGAGCATCTGCCTCATCAAAGAACAGGATGGCATTCGAATCCTGCGCCTCCCGAAATATCTTGTCCAGGTTTTTCTCGGTCTCACCGATATACTTGCTGACCACCGTGGACAGGTCGATCCTGTAAAGGTCGAGCCCCAGTTCGCCACTTATGATTTCCGCAGCCATGGTCTTGCCCGTGCCAGAGGGGCCAGCGAAAAGTACGTTCAGACCCAGGCCCAGCGATAGCTTCTTCTCGAAGCTCCACTCCCCGTACACAACCTCCTTGTATCGAACATGGTTGGTGATCTCGCGGAGTTGGGCCATCTGGTCGTTGGGCAGGACTATGTCTTCCCAGGTAAACTTGGGCCTTATCTTTCGTGCCACGGTGCTGAGTTTCTGATTGGACTGGGCACGGCAGGCTGACTGAAGGTCTTCCATGTCAATGTGAGCCTGTCCGTTCCCTCGGGCCAGCGCCATATTCCTGGCATTGGCCACTGCGTTACGAATCTGTCCACCGGTCAGGCGGAACTTGCTGGCCAGCGCCTCGAGATCGACACCAGCCCCGCACAGTCCACTGTCCAGATGCGCTCCCCACAGCTGTCTGCGGGCGCCGAACCCCGGTGTCGGCAGATCGATCTTCACCAGCGGCTTGCCGTCCAGCACACTCTGTGGCTCCCGGGTGACCCGGCTGCCCAAAAACACCAGTCCCGGCCATCGCTCCGTCCACTCCAGGATGCGTGCGCGCAGAGCCTCGAGATTCCTGTCTTCTTCCAGGAGCGCCTCGTAGCTGTCCCAGTACACGGCACCCTTCTGTAGCAATGCCTCGCGCCCAATGACTTGCAGGGCAACCTCTATCGGAACCTCCCCCGCCAGCATCCGGGGAATGTCGACAATGAGCAGCGGCATACCGAACTCGTGGCAAACAGCTTCAGCCGTCATCCGCTTCCCAGCACCACGTGGCCCCTGCAGGAAGAATGCCACCCCGCTGGTCGGGCTCTTCTCTTGAACCATCCTCTGTATGCGCTCCCTGATGTCCGGAGGCAACAGGACATCCGACAGCCCCACTTGGGGCTGTCGCAGGCTGGCGAAGGCAGCCAGGCGTACGTCGACCTCGTCCCAACCGAGGAGATAGTCCACCACCCGCTCCTCCACTCTCACGGCCTTCTCCAGGAGACAGCCACTGTCCGCTGAGCGAGCGTCCACCAGCGAGACCAGGCGATGGGTCAGCAGTTGGCCCTGGGGCAGAAAGATTGCCCTGAGCGCCAGCCTCTCCTCCGCAGAGCGTGCGATCAGCCGCAGGACAAGGTCAACCGTGGGCTCTTTCCTGGTCACGTCGTCCTGAAGGTAGGCGAAAAGCCTCTGGTACTTGAGGTCCAGATCAGGCAGCAGGGCAACCACGATAGTGTCGACCTCCGCCGCGGTCAAACCAAACGCCTGCCTCAAATACTCCAGCCTCAACTCAGCCCCGGATTCCCGGGCCCTGTCCCTTTGCTCCCTGATGGTCTCCTCAACTGTGCGTAGATATTCGTCAAGCCTCAGCGCCGCCGCGTCCGATGACGCCGACTTAGACGTCCGACCCTCGTCGGGCTCGGATGAGAGCAGGCTGTCTATCTCCTCCTCAGATATATACAACCCCCGAAACTCGTCCCAGCTCCCCTGGGACCTCTGCCCACGGAGTGCAATGACCTCGCGGCGCAGCATCAGGTCTATACGCCTGGCCTCTGCCAGGAGATGGTCCAGACTGCCGTCAAACCCGCTCATCCCTGGCCTCATGGTCTTGCACAGTCACGCCCAGCGCAGCGTCCTCGTCTGTTGAAGCGGAGTAGCTCGGCGGTGGGCTCAAGTGGCCCATGATGAACTCCATCATTTTCTCCGGCCTCAGGAAGTGCACCGCCTCCTGGGTACCAACATGCTGGACATATCCCCGGCTCATCCTGTGCTCTTCGTCCACCCAGATCTTGACCACAAATGAACTATAGTGACCCATTCAACCACCCGTGAGCCCCCACATTAGACACACTCTAGACCGGGGCCACTGTCAGTGCTCCAATGAGTAAGGTTAGTAGGTAACGGTGAATATCCGGATAATTGACGGTGAATCGGCGGTGAATCAGCCGCTCGGGGGGCAACACGTGGCAGATTGCCCGGATGGGGCCAGCTTCGAAAGGGGAACGCAACGCCGCGTGGGGGCATGGGGGCTTTGATAGCGGGGATTGTGAAGGGAGGGTGCCTAGATGTGCTCGCCGCTCAACAGCTTCGTGTACAGTCCCACCGTGCGGGCATCCGGGGATACCTCCAACTCGGCTTTCATGGTCCTCTCGCACAGGCGGTACCAGTTTATGGCCCGGCTGCGTTGCCCGAGGCGACTGTGACAGCACATCAGGCGCTGGTAGGCGTCCTCACGGCACGGGTCCTTGGTCAGTATCTTCTGGCAATACACAATGCAGCCTTCATAGTCATCTTGTTTCATGGAATAGTCGGCCAGTCGGCCCAATATGGCAAGATAGGTGTCTTTGACAGCCTCGCGCCGCAGCGTGGTCCACTCCTCGTAGAGGTTGTCCTCCATGTAGTCACCTTTGTAGAGCGACTCAGCCGTCTGATGCTCCTTAATTGCCTCGGCAATCTCTCCCTGCTTCTCCAGGCGCTTTGCGGTCTGCCAATGGTGCTCGAACTCGTCAACGTCCAACCACAGATCAACCGCTGGGTTGATCATGTAGTTTCCGTCCTGGCATAAGATCCATGCAAAATCACCGTTCGACCCATGGGCTGCGCCCAGAGCCTGCCGCAGGGCTCGCGCCGCCGCCTTCAAGTTGTTGTTTGCCAGTGAGGGCTCCCAACCCGGCCACAGGGCCTCCATCAGTATGTCTTTGGCAACCGGATGGCCACGCTGGCCCACGAGATACTTTAGCAGAGACTTCGCCTTGGTGCTGTGCCACTGGTCAATCTTGATGCAACCGACGCGCACCTGGAATCTGCCCAGACAATACACCTCAAGAGTGGGGACAGCAAGAGTTTCGCCAGATGTCATTACGCTGTTACAACCGGAGCGCTGACCGTCAGCAACGATCAAACTCCCATTTCGCTCCGCAGCGTTTTTCTCCAGGGCCTCAAGAGCGGTGCGCAGATGCTTACCTGTAGCAGCTTCCCTCTGGCCCAGGTACAAACTGACGTTGTCTAGTTGCTCGATAGCCCGACGGTAGTCGCGCTGCACCAATCTGAGGATTTCAACAGCGGTCTGGTAGGGGTTAGCCAGCTCGTCGTTTGTGTCCGCCTTTCGCACGCTTGACCAGTCCTTCCTGGTATCCCGTGACCGGGAACAAGCAGCCTTGTGTCCACCTCACCAGGGTTCAACCAGGGCGTGTTGGACGCACCTAATCTACACGTCCGAAGCTAATACCATACCAAGAACTGCGAAGCGCCGGGCGCGCCCACCGCGCCAGCTTGCCCATAAGAATACCACGGCGCCGGTTAAAAGAGAATTGCAGAACGGTTAAGAAAAGGTCTCAATATCGCTTCATTTGTTGCTGCAGGGTAACTCGACACAGGGGTGCCGCTCCATTATGGCGCGCTTTTTACCCGCACCTGCCGCCACACAAACCCCAGCCAGGAAATCAGCGCACGGCAGGCCAGCAAACTGCTCCCAGGCGGCGAACACCCCTGCCGCGGATTGACCGAGCGCTGCCTCCTCCGGTATCAAGGTTACGAAAACAAAAAATACGCCGATCAAGAAGACTGCTCCAGCTACTGCTCCCCCCACCAGGCATCCCCCCGCAACTGAGCCCTCCTTCAGCCATTCTTTGCACCCTCCGCTCCTCCTTGCAGAACGCCATGACCGCACCCGACCTCAGACACCTCGTCTGAGCCGGCGGCCGGCAGAAGAGTTACGCGAACTGAAGGGGAAACGAGGGCCGTGGCCCTTGAGTACCTCTCAGACAGCAAGCGGCACACCTTGTTTACCACCTAAGGGAAAGGTGGTCGATACTTGATGTCAAGCTCCTTCAAGGCGCTGTTGCGCAGCTTTGTCAGCGACTTCCAGAGCGCTTCCCGCTCTTCTTTTGAGAGAGACGACATGATCTTGCTTATTATCCGTCTCTTCTCTCTCGAACGATGGTAGAATTCTTCGCCTTTCTCCGTGACCTCAATCCTGACGAGGTTCTTCCTATCCAGGTCTCGCACCCTCCTGACCAGCCCCTGGGCCTCCATGCGGTCCAACAGTCCCGATATCGTGTGCGGCTCCCGAAACAGCACGCGCGATATCTTTGCTGGCGTCACCGGCCCATCCAGGCTCTTGACGAAGAACAACACCGTAGCCTTCGCCATGGTGATGTCGGCTTGTCTGAGCTCATGCTCCCTGGCCCGCGCTATTGCGTCTCGGGCCTGGTGCAGCAGGGCCCACAGCCTGAAGTCCTCGTCAGCGTCTACAGCCGTCACTCGCGATTTGGGCATGATCGGCATACCCGCGACATATCTCTTGCGTCACCACGTGTGGCGGAATACTATCACAAATTCACAGTGCCCTGCCACCAGAAAGCTATGCCGCCCAAGCACCTGTCCTCAGCGCCAGGCGTACCCCGCCGTCAGTCGGCTCTTTCGAGGTAGATAGCCGAGCCCTCAAAGTCTATTCTTTTCAGCACTCCCTCTATCTCCTTCGTCTCGCCAAAGAGGGTGGACAGCCGGACCTGGCCCCCCTCGATTTCCATGAGAGCCACGTCTTCCGCAAGAAGCTCCGGCTCGCCTTTTCCTTCCGCATAGGCTTTTGCCAGGCACATCTAGCCCTCCTTCAGCTTCTCCAGAGCAGCAAGCAGGAACTCATTCCCTTTCTTCACTTGCTGGGCTGCTTGCGCAATGGCCGCGCGGACTGCATCTTCTCCCAAGCCCCCGGCCTTCTCGGCCCACTCCATGAACTCTTCAGCATGCTCACTGTTGTGCTCAATCCAATGATCCAACAGTATCTTCAGCTTCTCTCTATCGCTCATCTCCGGCACGACGCTACCCCGCGCTTGTGTTCGGCGCTATTATACAGCATGGCCACGCTGGTATGAAGTGTGCCCCATAGAAACCACCTCCCGTGATTGCCGATCGCCATCTTGAAATGCTCATGCCCCCAGAGCACAGGACAAGCGACCACCGTAGTCGGTCAGTCGTTGTCCCTGTCCCTCCCATCCAGGACACGGTACTCAACGTCTATCACCCGAGCCCTGGTGTCGATCTCCTTTCTCCACCGGCGCACCAGCGACCAGACCCTGAAACCGACCACCCCGGAAAGGATGAGCAGGAAAGTCACCATGAGCAAACCTGCCACCAGGAACAGTGGCAAGGCCAGGATGGTCAGGGACAAGAGCAGCCAGTCCAGCAGGAGCCCCCGTCCGGTCCTTCGCAGTTTGCCTACATATCCAAGGCGGTACACGTTCATCAGGGAACCCCGCACCACCTCCGCCCACCATGGAGACCATCCGCTGGCGGGCGGCGTATATTCGTGTAACCCCTTGAGTGGTCCCAAGGCTGGCGCATGCTCATCATCCGGCCTCAAAAAAAGCTTTCAGCTTCCTGGCGGTGTCCTCCGGCGGAGTCTCGATGTCCGCCTCATAGTGGAACCTCTCCAGAATGCCTGTATCGTTGCGGTAGAAGGGCTGGAATACCGGTCTCGAGATCAGCTTGGCGTGCAGACAGTAGTATGGCACCTCCTCTCCCAGGCGCGCCGAGAAAGTGCAGAGGTTAAAGGAATTGATGCCCATCCGGTCGTAAGCCCGCAGCAACCTGACCACGCAGTCGGCGAAGTCCGACGCTTCCTCTGGCCTCAGGCCCATCAAGTTGCTGCTGCCCCTGAATATGATCAGGGCTTCCCTGTTCCCCTGGGGTGCAAAGGGGGCAATAACAGCCACTGAATTGTGCTCCCCTATATACCTCTCTCCCCTTCGCTTCTCCTCCTCAACCACGTCACACCAGAAACACCGCCCATACCTGGAGAAGTAGTCCCGGCTGCACTGAAGCAGCCTATCCTGATATGGGGTCGGCTTCCTGTCCACCAGTACCTGGACATGGGGATGGAACATGCTTGCCGCACTGGGTGGAAGATGGTTCCACAGATAGATGGGGTACCCGACTTCCTGGGCATGATGACTGACCCTCGCCAGATACTCCCTGGTCGCTGTCAGGTTGTCAACCAGCATGTACGGCTCGAACTGGTCCAGTTCCAGGAAGTGCCTCGAAGTCAAGGTACCGGTGGCGTGGTACTCAGCCAGAGGATACAGGTTCGGAAAGAAGCAGCAATCGCCGCTCCTGATTCTGCCTTCCGCACAAAGCTCTGCCGGGAACAGGGGGGTGGCCTGCTCGACGTTCTCCGGACAGAAGGGACATTCATCCGGCTTACCTACCACCTGGCTGAAGTCGGCCTTCGCCGAGGTTTCCTTCAGTCTTTCTGCCCTCCTGACGTTGATGCGGCACCGTGCGCCGGTGAGGGGGTCTTCTCTATACTCAATCGACTGGGTCTCCCTGCCGAAGGAGTGGGGAGACAAGAACACCGAAGTCGCAGCCACCTTGTGGAATTTCATTCAGTCCTTTGCCTCGGCCCTCGCAGGCCGGCGGCGATCTGGACACGCGCCACCTTTGCAGGGCAGAGTGAGCAGATCAGCGCGGGCGCTTCCTTCTCAATTCCTGGAACCTTCTCAACAGTTCCTTCTGCTCTTCGGTCAGGTCAGTGGGGGTGACGACCTTTGCCACCACGTACTCGTCGCCTCTGCCGTGACCGCCTAGATGCGGGATTCCTGCATTGGCAATCCTGAACACCGCCCCATTCTGCGTCCCTTCAGGCACCTCTAGCATCAGGCTGCCCTCCAGGCCCGGTATGCCATCAATCTGGCCCCCCAGGGCTGCCAGGGACATATCAATTTCCTTCACCACATATATGTCATCGCCATGCCGCTCGAAAACCGGGTGCTTTTCCACATTCACAACGACATACAGGTCCCCGCTCTCCGCGCCGTCAGGGCTGGGCTCTCCCTCGCCCTCAACCCTGATGTTGTGCCCCGTATCTGCGCCCGGAGGAATGTTGACCACGATCTCTCTTACCTTCTCAATGGAGCCCTTGCCGCGGCACTCCTGGCACGGGTCCGCTATAACCCTGCCTCTCCCTCCACACTCATTACAGACGGTTATCTGCCGGATGACGGTGAAACCCGACCTGTGTTCGCTTATTGACTGCCCCGAGCCGCGGCAGGTGCGACACTCTTTCAGACCTCCTTCCTTCGCTCCCGAGCCTCCGCACGCACCGCAAGTCTGCACCCGGGGTATCTCGATCTTCTTCTCCTTGCCAAAGGCTACATCCTCCAGGGTGACCGACAGGTCATATCTCAAGTCAGCGCCTCTGCGGGCCCGTCTGGTCCTGCCTCCTCTGCGCCTGCCAAAGAAGCTGTCAAAGATGCTTTCACCAAATCCAAAGCCTCCACCGAAGAGGTCATCGAGAATACTGCTAAAGTCAACGCCCCTGAATATGTCTTCCTGGGTGAGACCCTCGAGCCCAGCATGGCCATACGTATCGTACAGCCGCCTTTTCTGCCTATCGCTGAGCACTGCGTAGGCCTCGTTTATCTCCTTCATCTTCTCCGCAGCCGCTGGGTCGCCCGGGTTTCGGTCGGGGTGATACTTCATGGCCAGGCTGCGATAAGCCTTTCTCAACGCAGCCTCATCAGCGTTCTTGTCTACGCCCAAGACCTCGTAGTAGTCCAGCTTAGCCATAACGCCGTTCTGCAACTCTACTCAGACCCATTCCCTTTCTCTTTGTCACTGGCGGCGTTTGCTTCCATCTTCTCCTCGCCACCCTCACGGCCGGGCGCAGAGCCTGCCGCACTGTTCTTGGCCCTGCTGTCGGTAACATAGAAGCCCGGCCCTTTGAAGATTATCGGCACGGGCGAGAAGACGCGCCGCCCGTCGCCCCCGCATTTGGGGCAGCGGGCCCCAGAATTCTCCCCGAAAGCCTTCCTCACCTCAAAGCCGAGTGAACATGATTCGCAGAAATACTCATATATCGGCAACTTGCACCTCCCAAGCAACCGAGCGAATTAGCACTCGAACCTCTAGAGTGCTAATTATTTTAGCGAAAACACCGCGCCCCTGCAAGCACCTGGGACTGCTTTCACCACCGCGAAAAACGTGGCTGACAGGCAGCATCAGCACCAGAGCAGCCACGCACGGACCAGTCACCTAATCCGTTACTCTCTCGTCGACCAGGAAAGCCACCGTCTTGCTGGTGTCCAGAAACGTCTGCTCATCCTCGCGGATCGCCTTTCCCGCCTCCGTTTCCAGCGCCTCTACGATGGCCTGGGCATCTTCCATGGTGTCAAACCAGAACTCTGTGATGCAGTCGAAACCCGGTTCCTCACCACTGAGAGACATGACGATGTGGTTTCGCACGTACTTCTTGATGGTGGGAAAACATCTCAACGCCAGCGGTGCATGCACCTCCTCGTAATGCCGGACGAACTCCTCGTGCGAGATCGACTCTTTCCTCTTGAGCAAGGCCACCGACTTGATCACATTCACCCCCTTATGATTCAACTCTTGCCCGGGCTATATCTTCAACGCTACCCTGGCAGCCTCCAGCGTGGCAGCCGCTGCATGGCGCGGCTCCACGCAGTCGCCAATCCGGTAGACTTCCGGAGCGAGCCCTTCCACTGCATCAGCCAGTCCGCTGTCCGGCACCGCGCCGATCGCCAGCACCACTGTATCGGCCAGCAGGTGGAACGTCTCGCCTCCGAAGTCCAGCACCACGCCGGCCCCGGTGATCTCCCGCACAGAGGTATCCAGATACATGGGTATGCGCAAAGCAATCAGCCGCCTCACCAGCGCCATGTAGGTGAAGTGCTCTTCGGGGCCTTTCCGACCCCCGAGCCTGCCACGGCTGACCAGGGTCACCTCTCGCCCCTGCTCCGCCAGCCAGGCAGCCAACTCCATTCCCAGGAAGCGTCCCCCGATCACCGCAACCTTCTTTCCTACATCAACCCGGCCCAGGATAACGTCATTAGCCTGAACGACACGGCCACCCGAAGCCACAGGCACGCCCAACCCCTGGGGTACTGCACCGGTGGCCAGCACCAGGGCATCCGGATTCTCTGCCAGAACCACCTCTCTGGTGACCTCGCTGCCCAGAAACACGCGCACCCCGTGTTCGCCCAGGCACCTCCGCAGATAGTCGACAAAGGCAGCATAACCTTCTTTCCCCGGCATGGCACAGGCAATCTTCCACTGACCACCCAGGTCGGTATCTCGCTCGTGGAGCGACACCCGGTGCCCCCGCTGCGCCAGCAGTGCAGCGGCTTGCATGCCAGCCGGACCACCTCCAACCACCATCACCTTCTTCGGCGACGGCGCTGCTACAAGCGCGCTCCTCGCCTCTCGGTATAGAAACGGGTTGACGGTGCAGGACGCCGGGCTACCGAGCTGTCGCTCACAGTTGTTGCAGTATATGCACCGTCGCACATGGTCTACACGTCCCTGGCGCAGCTTGTTGGGCAATTCTGGATCGGCCAGAAGGGGGCGCCCCAGGGCAACGAAGTCTGCCCTGCCGCTACCGATTATCTGCTCTGCCAGCTCCGCGTCTATTTTCCCTGCTACTATCACCGGTATGCGCACCGCCTTCTTCACCGCTTCGGCCAGCGACACCATCGGCCCCTTGGGAAAGAGATAGCACGGTATGTTCAGCGGAGACCAGCATTCGATGCCTCCGGAAACGCTGACGGCGTCGGCCCCGGCCGCCTCCAGGATGCGCGCCTGAAGCACAGCTTCGTCAACGGTGAGGCCGCCTTCCACATCATCGGTGCCGTTCATCCTGACGGAGACCGGGAACCCCGGACCGACCTTGTCCCTCATTCGCTGCACAATCCTGACAGCGAAGCGGGCCCTCTTCTCCACGGTGCCACCGTAAGCATCGTTCCTTCTGTTGGTGACCGGGGACAGAAAGGTGCTTACCAGGCACCCGTGGCAGGCATGCAACTCGACCGCGTCTGCTCCCGCTTCACTGGCGCGACGTGCCGCTTCAGAGAAGTCCTCTACATAGCGCTCGATGTCGCTTTCGTCGACCTCCCTGTACGGCTCGTCGCCCACCATCCACGGCATTGCCGACGGTACCATGATGGGAACGCCTTGACGCATCGATTTCGGGACTATGCTGGCCAGAAGGC
Source organism: Chloroflexota bacterium (assembly GCA_003650185.1). Classification (GTDB taxonomy): domain Bacteria; phylum Chloroflexota; class Dehalococcoidia; order UBA2247; family RBG-13-53-26; genus B9-G15. The sequence continues at coordinate 17,405 of QMOF01000001.1, forward strand.
CATAGTGCACCAACTGGATAGAGACCTTGGCCCCGTGCTCATGAATGGTCTCCACGAGTTTGCGCAGCCCAGGGAGGAAGCCATCGTCGTAGATGGCCAGGTTGAAGGGGGCGGCGCTTTCGCGGCTGACCGCCGCGATCTGAGTGGTTATCAGCGCTACCCCGCCACGTGCCCTGGCACGGTAATAGTCCAGCAGCCTGTCGGTGACATTGCCCTGTTCGTCAGCCAGGAAATTGCCCATGGCTGACATGACCAGCCTGTTCTCAAGCCGCAGCCCGCCTATGCGGCCTGGCTGGAACAGTGAGTGGAATTTGGTCATTCTCATTCTCTACTCCCGGGGTGCTTCATCACGCCTACGCTGTCGCCCGTCCCTTTTTCAGCGGGGTCCGGGAAGGGCTGAGGGACACTGATGCGACCAATGGCCAGTCCGAGGTCTTACAAAAGCACCTGGACATGCATCCTTCCCGCGGAAACGAAGGCTGACAGAAATGGCAGCGGAGGGATTTGAACCCCCGACCCGAGGCTTATGAGTCCCCTGCTCTACCACTGAGCTACGCTGCCACCTGGAAAAAGCTAGCACAGCCCGGGTCGAGTGTCAAACCCGCCACCCTTCGTGGATGCAGGGCGTCCAGGTGCACCTGGCCTGCGGGCGAGTCGACTGCCCACAAGCGCCGGTAGTAAAATGGAGTCTGCGATGTACGAGGTGATCGTAGTCGGAGCCGGCCACGCTGGTTGCGAGGCAGCCCTGGCAGCCGCACGCCTGGGCTGCAAGACCTTGCTCCTTTCCATGAACCTGGACAACGTAGCCCTCATGCCCTGCAACCCTTCCATCGGCGGGCCAGCCAAGGGCCATGTCGTCCGCGAGATCGATGCCCTCGGGGGCGAGATGGCCAGGAACATTGACAAGACCTTTATCCAGATAAGGATGCTCAACACGGGCAAGGGTCCAGCGGTCCGTGCACTCAGAGCTCAGGCAGACAAGAAGCTCTACAGCATGTCCATGAAGCACACCCTGGAACGGCAGCCCAATCTCCACCTGAAGCAGGGCCTGGTGGAGGCCATCGGGATCGACAGCGACAACGCTGGCCAGTCCGCGCTCGCCAGTCTGTGGGTAAAGACCAGTTCATCGCAGGTCTACAAGAGCAAGACCGTAGTGCTCACTACCGGCACATCTCTGAACGGCCGCGTAATCGTGGGCGAGTCTAGCTACCAGGCGGGCAGAGCCGGAGAGTTCGCCGCCCTCGGGCTGTCCGAAAGCCTCCGCCGCCTCGGCTTCACCCTTGCGCGTCTGAAGACCGGCACGCCCCCACGCCTGGACGCCAGGACCATCGACTTCAGCAAGACAGTCTTGCAGCCGGGCAGCGAGACGCCTCTCCATTTCGCCTTTCGCCACGAGCAGTTGGACCAGTCGCACTTCCCCCCACCCAACCCGCTGTATCCACAGGGTACACCCACCCGGTGGCGACCCCAACTGCCGTGCTACCAGGTCTACACCAATGCCGAAACACACCAGATCATCCGGGCCAACCTTCACCGGGCCCCGTTGTTCAACGGGTCGATCCAGGGGGTCGGCCCGCGCTACTGCCCTTCGATAGAGGACAAGATCGTCAGGTTCGCCCACAAGGACGCTCACCCACTTTTCCTGGAACCGGAAGGGTGGGAGACCGGGGAGGTCTACGTCCAGGGTGGGAACACCAGCCTGCCCGAAGACGTGCAGTTGGCCATGCTGCGCTCCATCCCCGCTCTGGAGAGGGTAGAGATGGTCAGAGCAGGCTATGCCATCGAGTATGACTATGTCCCGCCCTCACAGACCCAGGCGACCCTGGAGTCAAAGCTGGTGCCGGGACTGTTCCTTGCTGGTCAAATCAACGGGACCACCGGCTACGAAGAGGCAGCAGGCCAGGGACTGGTCGCCGGTATCAACGCGGCAAACAAGGCCCGAGGCAGGCCGCCCCTGATTCTGCGGCGTGACCAGGCCTACATCGGGGTCATGATCGACGACCTCGTGACACGGGAGCTGACCGAGCCCTACCGATTGCTCACCTCGCGGGCAGAATACCGCCTCCTTCTGCGGCAGGACAACGCCGACCTGCGACTGACACCTGTGGGATACGAGCTGGGCCTGGTCGACAGGTCTCGCTACCAGGCGGTCGAGGCCAAGAGAGAGGCCATCGCCGCGGATGTGGAACGGCTCAAGAGGACGTTCCTACCATCCGATAATGGTAATGGTAGCCTGGCCGCCGTTGAATTCCTTCGGCGCCCGGAGGTGAGCTACCACACCCTGCTGTCCCTTGGCCTGGGTTCCAGCGACATCAGCCCCGAGGTGGCCGAGCAGGTAGAGATCGAGACAAAGTACTGGGGTTATATCGAGAAGCAGAGAAGAGAAGTAGAGCGAATACGCCGCCTGGAGGAGTGGCGTCTGCCGCCAGACCTGGACTACGTCGGCCTGGTCGGCCTCCGGTTTGAAGCATCCCACAAGCTCTGCAGGCTGCGCCCGGCTACGATAGGCCAGGCCTCCCGGATCGACGGAGTCACCCCTGCCGACATAGCCGTCCTGATGGTACATCTGGGAAGGATACGACGCAGACGTTGAGACCGTCGGCAGACCTCCTGTTGTGCAACGCCAATGTGCTGACCCTGGACCCGGCCAAGCCCAGAGCAGCAGCCGTGGCCATCCGCGGCGACCGGATACTGCTGGTTGGCGGTGATGACGACATCCAGCCCCTTAAGGGACCACACACCAGGGTCATCGATTGCCACGGCAAGGCCGTGATTCCCGGATTCGAGGATGCCCACTGTCACCCACTTGCACTGGCTGCCAGCCTCCTCAGCGTAGACTGCGGGCCCCTCTCGGTGAGAAGTATCGGCGACCTGATAAGCCGCATCCATGAAAGGGCCAGTAGCACCCCTGCGGGCGAATGGATCAGGGCCACTGGCTATCATGAGTTTTACCTGAGGGAGAAGCGTCATCCCAACCGCTGGGAACTCGATCAAGCCACGTCAGACCATCCCGTCAAGCTGTCCCACCGTTCCGGCCACGCCTGCGTGCTCAACAGCCTGGGCCTTGAAAGGCTCGGCATATCATCCGAGACTCCTGAACCACCCGGCTCCATCATCGAACGAGACCTGGCCACCGGCGAGCCGAACGGCATCTTGTTTGAGATGAACTCTTACGTGGAAAGCCGGATGCCTCCGCTGACCGATCAGGAGATGGATCGGGGGATGGCGCTAGCCAACCAGTTGCTCCTTTCTCATGGAATCACGTCTATCCAGGATGCAAGCTGGGCCAACAGCCAGCAACGCCTGCGGCTATTGGGCCACTTCAGACAGGAGGGAACGTGCTTTCCACGCGTATCGATGATGATAGGCACAGATGACCTCCAGGAGTTTGCTTCCACAGGTCTCACAACAGGAAGCAACCTCGGCAACGGCGTACGCCTGGGTGCCGTGAAGATGGTGCTGCAAACCGCCACGGGCCACCTCAGTCCCTCCCAGGAAGACCTGGACTGGCTCGTCTCCACCGCGCACCAGGCTGGTTTCCAGCTTGCTATCCATGCCGTTGAGCAAAACGAGGTAGAGGCAGCCGTCAACGCCCTCGAATATGCCTTGTCGCAAGCTCCCCGGACGGGCCATCGCCATCGCCTTGAGCATTGCTCTGTCTGCCCTCCGCGCCTGGTGCGGCGGCTGGCGGGCATCCAGGCAGTCATTGTCACCCAGCCAGGTTTCATCTATTACAGCGGGGAGAGGTACCTGGCTACCGTACCAGCATCGGACCTCGAATGGCTCTACCCCATTGGCTCCCTCACCAGAGAGGGCCTGGTGGTTGCCGCTGGGTCGGACGCGCCGGTATCACCTCCAAGCCCCCTGGTCGGTATCGAAGCCGCCGTCACCAGGACGGCAGAGACAGGGCAGGTCGTACTCGAGCGGGAAGCCGTCGGTAGGGTGGAGGCGCTCAAGATGTACACCTGGAACGCGGCCTATGCTTCCTTCGAAGAGAGGGAAAAGGGGCGCATCGCCGCCGGTAACCTGGCCGACCTGGTGGTATTGAGCGCTGACCCTACCCAGGTGCCATCAAAGGAAATCGAGTCAACGGAAGTGCTCATGACCATCATTGGCGGAGAGGTCGCATGGCAGAGATGAACCTGATGGACTTCCAGGGCGCTGTAGACTACGTACTCAGCTTCGCTGACTACGAAAGGCTGTCGCGCTCAGCCGTAGTCTTTGACCTGGCACGCATAGAAGCCCTGCTGCACAGGTCGGGCGATCCTCACCTGGCTGCCAGGGCCGTCCATGTCGCCGGGACGAAAGGGAAGGGCAGCACCTCAGCCATGATCGCCACCGCGCTTACCGCTTCAGGCCACAGAACCGGTCTCTACACCTCGCCGCACCTTCACACCATCCGCGAAAGAATCCAGATCGACGGCAGCCTCATCTCGGAACGTGCTTTTGCCGGCCTGGTCGCCAGGCTCAGACCTCACATCGAGTACATCAACCGCACCTGCACACTTGGGGAGTTGACCACCTTCGAAATACTGACCGCAATGGCCTTTTCTCACTTCGAAGAGAGGGCAGTGGACTTCCAGGTACTGGAAACCGGCCTCGGCGGACGCCTCGATGCCACCAACGTCATCCGGCCAGAGGTCTGTGTCATTACTTCGATAAGCCTCGACCACACGGAAGTACTTGGCGACACCATCGCACAGATAGCCGTCGAGAAGGCTGGGATCATCAAACCCGGCACCCCGGTGGTCTGCGCTCCGCAAGTGCCGGAAGCGGCCTCCGTGATAGAAGAGGTATGCCACGACAGGGAGTCAAGGCTAATCAGGGTAGGGCACGACGTCACCTGGAAGAAGACCGGCGCCAGCGATCTGGGCCAGTCGTTCCGTGTCAAGGGCACAAAGGGCAGCTACGACCTTACCGTCCCCCTCCTCGGCGAGCACCAGTTGGAGAACGCTGCCGCTGCTGTAGCTGCGCTGGAAGTTTTGGCTGAAGGCACCGGCATCACCCCCGACAGCATCGCCCGGGGATTGGCACAGGTCCGCTGGCCAGGGCGTCTCCAGGTCATGCGAACAAGACCGCTTTTCGTCGTCGACGGTGCTCACAACGCCGACTCGGTGGAAAAGCTGAAGCAATCCCTGAGGCAGTCTTTTGCTTTCGATGACTCGATCCTCATAGTGGGCGCATCGCGGGACAAGAACATTACCGGGATTGTCGCCGGCCTGGCGCCGTTTTCTCGAAGAGTCATTGTCACCCAGTCCGAACACCCCAGGGCTGCCGAGGTCTCCACGCTAGCCCAAGAGTTCTCAAAATGGGGCATAGAGGCATTGATCGCCCGGGATACAGACTCGGCCATCCGGGCAGCACTCAGAGAAGCGAAACCAACTGACCTCATCTGCGTTACCGGGTCGCTCTTCGTGGTGTCCGAGGCACTACGTTACTTCGGCAGACCCGCCCAGCCTGGCACGACGGCTCCTTGACGACCATCGCCGCAGGGCCAGGTCACGTCACGCGGCATACCAGAACATCCTGCACCGTGCCAAATGGTAACAACAGAGCCGCCAGCTTTTGACATTCAGGGTGAATTTGGTGTACTCTTACAGGCAGACGTCCCACTTTATACAGCCTAAGGAGGTGTTTTGATGGTTCAGCCTGCCCCAGCCTCGCCCTTGTTTTGGAGATTCAATCCAGAGATATACCAGCGGATGGGGATGAAGTGCTCCGACTGCGGTCACATTACCTACCCGAGACGCAAGATCTGTCCCGAGTGTGGCAGCTTCAACGTCAAGGAACACCAGCTTTCCAAAACAGGAAAAGTGCACACCTTTTGCATCAACTGGACACCACCACCGAACCTGGAACCGCCCATTGTTAACGTGATTGTGGACCTTGACGGCGGCGGCAGGTATCAAGGGCTCATAACGGAAGTGGCTAACCCCGAGGATGTGACTATAGGCACCAAGGTGGAGATGGTCCTTAGGAAGGTAATGACTGACAGAGGGCTGAACATCTACGGCTACAAGTTCAGACTCGTAGAGGAGGGCTAGTATGAGAGGTAAGGTCGCTATCATAGGCGTCGGCATGATTCCCTTCGGGGAGCTCTTTGAAATGGGCCTGGAGGAAATGGTCCAGCAAGCTTACATCAATTGCCTCAACAGCGTTGATAAGGGGATTTCTACCAAGGATATCAAAGCAGCCTGGTTCGGGCAGTGGAGCGGTGGCGGTATGATTGGGCAGGGCGCCTTGTGCGGAGCCTCTCTGGCAACCATGATAGGGAATCGGGAAATACCCATAACCAGGACCGAAAACGGGTGTCCCACCGGGAGCGATGCTTTCAGGAATGCATGCCTCGGGGTTGCCTCCGGCGTTTACGACGTCGTCCTGGCCATGGGGGCTGAGAAGATGCGGGACAAGCCGGGAGTGGAGTCGCTCATAGCTGCCGGCGGGGGTGGCGGGGGCATCCTGGGTCTACATCCCTCCTGGATGCTGGGCATGGGTGGACCAGTCTTGCAGGCGCTCTATGCTACCAGGCAGATGCACGAGCTGGGCTACACCATGGAGGACTACGCCAGGGTCGCCGTCAAGAACCATCACAACGGAGTCGCCTGCCCGTATGCCCACTATCGATTTGAGGTAACTATGGAGCGGGTGCTCAACAGCCCCATTGTCTGCTGGCCGTTGCACCTGCTCGACTGCTGCCCTCAGACCGACGGCGCTGCCTGCGCCATCGTCTGCCGGGCCGACATAGCCAAGAGCTTCACCGACAAGCCTGTCTACGTCCTGGGTAGCAACACCGGCCTCGATCACAAGAACATGTGGGACAAGCACAGCTTCGTTGAAATGCTTTCTACAGTCAGGGCGGCCAGAGGGGCCTTCGAGATGGCCGGCATCAAGCCGGATGACGTAGACTTCGCTGAGATCCACGATTGTTTCACCAACACGGAGCTGATGAACCTCGAGGACATCGGCTTCTGCAAGAAGGGCGAAGCCGCCAATCTGCTCAGGGAAGGCTACTGGAACCGTGACGGCGCGAAGCCCATAAACCCAAGTGGAGGGCTAAAGGCGCACGGGCATCCCATAGCTGCCACCGGCATCGGGCAGATATGCGAAAACTACTGGCAATTGCGAGAAGAGGTAGAACCGGAAAGACAGGTCAAGCTAAAGAATGGTATCGCCCTGAGCCACAACGTGGGCGGGGATGCATTCGGCGTTTCGTGCGTCACCATCCTCAGCCGTTCCCTATAAAACGCAAAGGAGGCAAATATGGCTGGTATTATCGGCTATGGAGTCTACGTTCCCCGGTATAGATTGAAGCAGGCAGATGCAGCCATCCCGTGGGGAGGCTTCGGAATGGGTGAGAAGTCAGTCTGCGGCTGGGATGAGGACATCATCAGCATGGCTGCCGAGGCACTCGAGAACGCCGTCAACCATTCCGGCGTTAACGCATCTGACATCGGCGCCCTCTACCTTGGCACTGCTTCTTCGCCATATATTGAACAACATGTGGCCCCAATTCTGGCAGAGACGCTGGGCCTGTCCCCCGAAGTGTCTGTGTTGGACTACTGCGGTTCTATTAACGCGGTCGCCGCAGCTTTGCTCTCCTGCCTGGACGCTATCGAGGCCAAGAGGATCAAGACAGGCATCGTCGTCGGGACCGAGAACCGGCGGGTGGGGCCGGGTACTGAAGGCGAGGTCAGTTTCGGCGCCGCCGCAGTGGCCCTAGTAATTGGAGACTCAGACACCATCGCCGATATCGAGGGTCGGCAGACGTACTCCACCCTGTTCTATGACAGGTGGCGGGCGGCAAAAGACAGCTGGGTGTCCAACTACTTTGACTACAGATTCGCGCGCGAATACGGATACCAGAGGCATGTCAGCGGAGCCTGCAAGGGCTTGTTGGAGAACCTCCAGCGGAAAGGCGATGATTACGACCACGTAGTCTTCCACCAGCCGGACGGCAGGCTTCCCGCACTGGCTGCCCGTGACCTCAAGATCAATCCCCAGAAGCTGGCTCCAGACCTGACCGGGGCGTTGGGTGACCTGGGCGGCTGCTCTCCTTTCGTTTCTCTGGCCGGCATCCTGGACAACGCCAAGCCTGGGGCCAAGGTACTTGTCTGCTCTTACGGCTCGGGCCGTAGCGACGCCTTTAGCTTGGTGGTGGGCAACCAGATAGAGAAGAAGAGGGGCAACGGCATTCCTTTGGAAAAGTACATGGCACGGAAGGCGTATCTCGATTACCCCACTTACCTCCGCCTGACCAACAACCTGGTACGCGCGCCTTACTAGGTGCGGCATACAACTAATACCCGGCAGAAATTGAAGGAAGCCCGAGGATGCATCCTCGGGCTTCTGATTACCTTGCCTCTCGGCTCGCTGTAGAGTGTCGACCGCTCAGCCGCCGACCTGCCTGCGTTTCTCCCTCGCCCGCTGCAACCAGTTCTCAATCAGCGCTTCATTGGTAAGGATGTCTCTGGCCACAGTGTAGGGGTCAGCCTCACCGCTCTCCACTTTCTCAAAGTACTTGGCCATCTGTCTGTCGCTCTCGATCTCTTGCGTGATCTCCGTCATCACGCTGTACTCGATAGTCCGGAGCAAGTCATTCCTCCGCTGGCCCGATCGCTTGGCGGCAAGCCGACCACTCTCCTCCAGCGCCTGTCGGTGCCGCTCGATCTGCCGATATAGCTCATCGATTCCCACGTCGTTGACGGCCTGGGTAGCCACCACGGGCACGTCCCACCACGACTGCTTCGGACTCTCGTGCAGCATTCCCTCCAGTTCAGCCACCAGGTACTCCGCCCCCGGGCGGTCAGCCTTGTTCACGACGAAGACATCCGCAATCTCCATCAGTCCAGCTTTCATCGTCTGAACGCTGTCACCTGCTCCCGGAACGAGGACAACCACAGTGGTATCCGTCGCCTCTATTATGTCAATCTCGGTCTGTCCCACCCCCACCGTCTCCACGAAAATGATGTCCTTACCACAAGCATCGAACACCTTTACCACACTGGATGCAGTCCTGGGCAGCCCTCCAGGGCTGCCCCTGGTTGCCATGCTGCGGATAAACACACCCTCGTCCAGGTAATGCTGCGGCATCCTCACCCGGTCTCCCAGTATCGCACCACCAGAGAAGGGACTGGTTGGATCGGCAGCCACTATTGCCACCTCGAGCCCTTTTTCTCTGGCGATAGATGCCAGTTTGCCCACCAGAGTGCTCTTGCCCGCGCCCGGCGGCCCTGTGATACCCACAGAATAGCCCTTGCCGCTACGAGGATACACAGCCCTCATTACGTCCCTCGCCTCAGGCCCTCCCCTCTCCACCAGCGTAACCAGCTTTGCCAGGGCCTGCCTATCACCAGCCAGCGCCCGCTCGATTAGTTCCATCATTACCTTTCCTCGTACGATCTAACCCTGCCGTCGCTCCAGAGAACCATCCGTTCGTGCCCAGCTTTTGCAATAGCAGCACAGTACTGATATTATAATAAGCGACCACACGATTTCAAACGTCTCAGAACATGCTCAACAGGGGGCCGTTCGCGGCCCTCCGGCTAGGGGACAGGACAAGGAGGCACCATATGGCTGGTAGCGATGAGGGTAAAGTCACCACGGCATCCGGTGTCCCGGTAAAGGACATCTACACGCCTGATGACATCAAGCACATAGACTACGAGAGAGATATCGGGATACCAGGTAAGCCTCCCTTCACTCGGGGCGTCTACGCTACCATGTACAGGGGACAGCTATGGACTATCAGGCGCCTGACCGGGTTCAACACACCTGAGGACACCAACCGTCGCTATCGGGAAGAGTACGAGTTGGGGCAGACAGGCTTCTCCATAGCCCCTGACATCTCAACAGCCGTCGGCATGGACGCCGACGACCCCAGGGTATCGGCCGACGTCGGCCATGCTGGTGTGCCCATATACTCCGTTGAGGATATGGAGACGGTCTTCAACGGTCTGCCTATAGAGAAATGCTCCACCTTTCTGGCTGACAGGGTAGGGGGACTGCTAACGCCAGCCTACTTCCTCATGGCCGAGAAGCGGGGTATACCGCTCAACCAGGTCAGGGGCACCACCGCCAACGATCTTTGCACCTGGAGCTCGATTGACCTGTTCAACCAGCCGCCGCCCGATGGCTTCTTGCGGTATGCTGTGGACCTCATCGAGTGGTGTACCCAGAACGCGCCGCGGTGGTATCCGGTATCCTTCAACTCTTACAACCCGCGGGATAACGGCATAAACGCCGTCCAGGAGATGGGCATGCTCATGGCGACTGTCATCCAGTACGTCGAGGAAGCGAAACGCCGTGGGCGGGTGCCTCTCGACAGGTTCGTCCGGCGCTTCGCTTTCAACATGGCAATGCACAGCGACTTCTTCGAAGAAATAGCCAAACTCCGGGCCTCACGCCGCCTGCTGCAGAGGATTATGAAGGAAAGGTACGGCATCGAAGACCCCGCCTGTGGTCAGCTTCGTGTCCACGTCCAGAGTTCAGGCTCAACCCATACCCACCAGGAACCTTTGAACAACCTGGTCCGCATTGCCTACCAGGTTATGGCTGGCGTCCTGGGTGGGGCACAGTCGATACACGCCAACGGGTATGATGAAGCAGTCTGCCTTCCCACCGATCAGGCAATGCTGCTGGCCATCAGAACGGAACAAATCGTCGCCCTGGAGACGAATGTCACCAACACGGTTGACCCACTGGGTGGCTCGTACTACATCGAGAGCCTCACGAAAGAACTGGAAGAGCGCGCCTGGGACTATATCAAGAAGATCGAGGACCAAGGTGGCATGGCCGAAGCCATCAAGTCCGGCTGGATTCATAGGGAATACAAGAAGGCCATAATCGAGCATGAGCGCAAGCTGGCGTCCGGCGAGATCACAGTTGTAGGAGTGAACAAGTTTCGCCTGGAAAAGGAACCCTATGAGGTACCCATCTTCAGGCCTGACCCCAGGTCGCCTGACATCCTGATCGAAAGGGTCAAGCGCCTTCGCGAGCAAAGGGACGATGCGGAGGTCGCCCGAGCGCTAAAGAATCTTGAGGCGGTTGTTCGCAGCGAGGAGAATACTTTCCCTGCCATAATGGAAGCTGTCAAAGCTCATGTCACCCCGGGCGAGATGGCGAGAATCCAGCTCGAAGTCTATGGACCATGGACCTACCCCATCGGGGGATAGAAAAAAGGAGAGCGGGCTATGGACAAGAACAAAGTCAAGATATTGATGGCTAAACCGGGTCTGGAGGGGCATTGGCGTGGGATTATTGCAGTCAGTAGCGCGTTCAGGGATGCTGGTTTCGAGGTAATATACGGCGGCCATATGCTCCCTGCGGAGATCGCTGCCACGGCTGTCCAGGAAGACGTTGACATAGTCGGCTTGAGCATCCTGTCATCCAACTACATGCGCCTGGTATCCGAGACGGTAAAGGAACTGAAGGACCGCGGCAGGGGCGATGTCATGATCCTGCTCGGTGGAATCATATACAAGGAAGACTTCCCCGCCCTTAAAGAAATGGGGGTGGCTGAGATCTTCCTCCCCGGGACTCCACTCGACGAGATCGTCGAATTCGTCCGTCGCAATACCTCCGAGGCTTCCCAGAAGGTAAGTTAGACACACCAGCGCAGCGCCCCTAAGTCTGCCAGCGAAGGAGACCGCAATGGCTGATGGACAGCAGGTTTGTTCGGCATCGGGCATCCCGATAAAGAATATCTACACCCCAGAGGACACCAAAGACATAGACTACGATAGGGACCTTGGCCTTGCAGGGCAACCCCCTTTCACCCGTGGAGTATACCCTACCATGTACCGCGGCAGACTGTGGACCATCAGGCGGTTGAGCGGGTTTAACACCCCCGAGGAGACTAACAAGCTCTACAGGGAAGAATACGAGCTGGGCCAGACGGGCTTCTCGGTAGCCCCGGACGTCTCTACGGTAGTCGGGCTCGACGCCGATGACCCCTGGGTCACTGCCGATATCGGGCACGCGGGCGTGCCCATGTCTTCCCTTGAAGATGTCCAGGCCACCTTTGAAGGTCTGCCGATAGAGAAGGTTTCGACGTACATGGCAGACAGGTGTGGCGCAGTCAACACAGCCATGTACTTTGTCATGGCCGAAGAGAGAGGCCTGGACCTCCAGGAGATCAGGGGCACCACGGCGAACGACCTGCTTAGCTGGAGCGTTCCCGCTCTGATCAATCAGCCACCACCTCAGGCATACGTCAGGTATGCCGTTGACTTCATCGAGTGGTGCACCGAGCACGCTCCAAAGTGGAACCCGGTCTCGTTCGACTCCTACAACGCCAGGGACTGCGGTCTGAACGCAGTCCAGGAGCTGGGCATGCTCATGGCCACCGCTATTCAGTATATTGAGGAGGAGAAGAAAAGGGGCAGAGTGTCCCTTGACCGGTTCGTCAGGCGCTTTTCTTTCAACACAGGTCTGCACAACGACTTCTTCGAGGAGATTGCCAAGCTGCGCGCCGCCCGCCGGATGTGGCACAGGGTTATCCGGGAGAGGTATGGTATCGAAGACCCGCGCTGCGCCTTGTTCCGAGTGCACGTTCAGAGCTCCGGCTCGACGCACACCACCCAGGAACCGCTGAACAACGTGATCCGAATCGCCTACCAAGTGCTGGCCGGCGTTCTCGGCGGGGCCCAGTCAATACATGCCAACGGCTACGATGAGGGTGTCTGTCTGCCCACTGACCAGTCCATGCTCCTGTCCATCAGAACGGAGCAGATAGCTGCCCTGGAGACAAATGTGACCAACACCATAGACCCTGTTGGCGGTTCGTACTACGTCGAATCATTGACCAACCAGATCGAGGAACGTGCCTGGCAGTACGTGCAGAAGATCGAGGATATGGGCGGCATGGCGGAGGCTATAGCCTGCGGATGGGTCCACAGGGAGTACATGGACGCTACGATTGAGCATGAACGCAGGCTGGCGTCGGGGGACATTACCATTGTGGGCGTGAACAAGTTCCGTATGGAGAAGGAACCATATGAGGTGCCCATCTTCCGATGGGACCCTGAGGCACCTGACAAACAGATCGAGAGGCTCAAGAAGTTCAAGAAGAACCGCGATCAGTCCCGGGTTAACCAGGCGCTGCAGGAACTTGAGAGAGTCACCCGCAGCGGGGAGAACGTCTACCCGGCAGTTATGGAGGCGGTCAGGGCTGGGGGCACATTGGGGGAGATAGCCGGCGTGCAGCACAAGGTCTATGGCGTCTGGCACCATCCCATAGGAGTGTAGGGCGGCAGACGTTTTCCTGCTACGGCAAGCATAGGACAGCCGGTGAACCGCGCTGACCACCTGGTTCACCGGCTGTTCAGAGAGTCGGGCGTGTTGTGCCATGCGGCATTCAGCTTGACACACGGCAGGGGCTAATCTATACTTTAGACAGTGCCTGGGTTCAGTTCCGAGGTGAGTGAAGCAATGGGGGTTCGTGTCTACTGCAGGCGCAGGCGCTTGGGTAGCAGCGGTGATCGGAGCAGAACGTCAGTCAGGAAAGGGCATCGGGCGTCAGGCAAATCCGGGCAGTCCGCCCACAGCACATCGTTGATCGTATGACTGTTCCCGCAAAGGTTACTCCCCCCAAGGTGTTGACTTCTGAATTGCCACCCGAGGGTGTAAACTGTCGGCCAGCGTTGTGAGTTGGAGAAACAGGCTGCGGGGAGCCAGGCCGTGGGGCTGGACATCAGGACACCGGCTTGTGATGGCAGTGCCTGTGATATCCCTTGTTCCTTAGCGGCAACGAAGGAAAGCGTTTGCCGCAGCGGGCAAGGGTAGCCGGAAAAGCCAGCTGTCAAGGAGGAGCAAATGAGCGTCAAGGACCCGTCGTGGTTGGCCCAGTACCTGAATAGCGGCAAGAAGGTCTTGATCATGGCCGGTGCTTTGTGCGACAAGACTGAACTGGGAGACAAGATCCTGCTCGACTACGCAGCCGATATGGCCAAGAAGACGGGATTCCCCGTAGCTGCTACCGGCAACACGGTGAACGGACTGAGGGCCAGAGGGATCGACACCAAGAAGGCGTGGGCAGTGGAGATGGTGAATTTCATGCGCTACGACTGGCAGCACCCGATCAGCGACACAAGACCCGAAGTCTTGGTCCTTATTGGCTACAGTCCGCTGATGACAGCCAATCTGGCCTCCGCGGTAGAGAACGCGGAGACGGTCGCTCTCGGGAGTAGGTACGTCCCGGAGGCGACCTACTCCCTGCCAGATGTCACCTCTTTCCAGCAGTGGCAGCAGGAGCTGTCAGAGTTGGTGCAAGCTCTCTGACACACGTGCCTTGACATGGAACGCCAGACTGAGGGAGCCAAGAAGAGGGTTAGCGACGGTGCCTTCCGGCACTACGTCTTTGAGACCTCAGAGCTGCTCGTCGAGGCGGAGCGGTTTCTGAAGCAAGTGGGCTATGAACTGAAGCCTACAGCCTTTATCGGCCTAGTCCAGCCGGACTTCCGAGCCAAGCGAAAGACCGACAGCGGCAGCTACGAGGTTGTTGGCCTAGTGCGAGAGAACCTGGACCAAGCCGTGGAAGCGCTTGTCCGGTTGGCGGCCATCAAGGCCGCAAGGCGTGAACTTGACTGTGTCCTTGTGCTGCCGCCAGCCAACGAGTACCTGTTGATAGAGTTCCTGAGCGAGGGAAAAGGGCGGTGGTATTTCGGCATCAAGGACACCGGGCTCATGGTCTGGTTCTGCAACCCGGATGAGCACACGACCATGTGCGCCATCGGCGCACCAGCGGACCGGGACTTCCAGAAGCACTTCTACATGAGCAAGATCAGTTTTGATGGGTACATGGCCACTCGGGGTGCTCACATACTGCAGGAAAGGCTCCTGGCAGAAGAGGAAGAGGACGACTAGGCCAATGGCCCGGTTATCAGGTGTAGTCCCACAATCGAGCAAGGAGGTAAGGCATGGATAAGAAACTAGAGGGCAAGAGTGCAGTGGTTACCGGGGCAGGTAGGGGGATCGGCAGGGCGGTGGCCCTGGAGCTGGCACGCCACGGCGCGAAGGTAGTGGTCTGCGACGTGGGTGGGTCCAGGGCAGGCGAAGGGTCTGACGTGGGGCCGGCACAGGAGGTAGTGTCGGAGATTAAGGCGAGTGGAGGGGAGGCCATTCCCAGCACCGAATCAGTGACAGATTTTGCTGCTGCCGAGCGTATCGTCAAGACCTGCGTGGACACCTTTGGCCGTGTTGACATTCTGGTCAACTGCGCTGGCATCCTCCGCGACCGCATGGTCTTCAACATGTCAGAGGAGGAATGGGACGCAGTCATCGCTGTCCACCTCAAGGGGACATTCAATATGGTCCGCCACGCCTCTCGAGCCATGAGAGAGCAAAAGTGGGGCCGAATAGTCAATACCACCTCTGATGCATGGCGGGGTAGCCCGGGGCAGCCCAACTACAGTGCTGCCAAAGGAGGCATCGTCAGCCTGACGCGTACGGTTGCTGGGTCACTCGGCAAGTACAACGTCACCGCGAATGCAATCGCCCCCATCGCATCGACCAGGATGACCATGGACGACGAGGTGAAGGAGAGGTTCACCAAGCTTTACGAAGCTGGCATGATGACCAAAGACCAGTTCGATGAACTGCTCAATATGCCCGGTCCCGAGTATGTGGCTCCCGTGGTTGCCTACCTCTGCACGGATGAAGCAGCCATGATTACCGGGAAGGTCATCGGTTGCGGCGGCGGCCGGGTAGCGCTTTACTCCGATCCGGTAGAGATAAGGGGCCTTTACAGAGATCACGTCAAAGACGGTGCGTGGACAGTAGAGGAGCTTATCAAGCTGGTGCCAAAGACGCTGCTTGCCTAGCCTTGCGCCTTCCGAGCGCGAGTGATCGCAGCCCGGTCCGTTTTGGCGCGACAGACTCCTGTCTGTCGCGGAGGTAGCTATTGGGTTGATGGCGCTGGCTGGTGCTTTGTTGGTGAGATGAAAGGGTTGACCCGTCAGACCGGATGTTTGCCTGTGCGAATGGCTGGCTGTGTCGCGGGTTGACGGTAGGGCAGCATGTGCAAAAGGAGGTCAAAGTGAGTGCGGCGGAAGATACTGAAGTGAAGATTCCACCAGGAAGAGAGTTCC
>QMOF01000002.1 GCA_003650185.1 Chloroflexota bacterium
CTTCCCACCGGTGCTGCCCGGTCAAGACAACCAGAGGCCCCCAAAATTGGGGGCTAGCACCAACTGGAAATAAAAACAATCCCGCTGTTGTGCCCCTCTCCGCGGTGGCAATCTATAGTGAGCGTGACGCCTGGATGTGGCCGCGGCTCGGGCGCGTGGCACGTCCTGCTGGTACACCTGTCCAGTGTGGTCAAGCCAGGGCAGGCGAAGATGCAGCCTCCAGCGGAAGAACCTGACCGGCAGGTGCCTGTAGGGACAGGCGGTCACATTCACCCACGCAGGTGGTGCAGTAAGCCATCCGGGCTGCTCCCTTCCTTACCCGGGCTCGCAGGGCAAGATGGCGACGATAGGGGTGAAGAATGCAAGAAGACGGCGCTGAAACAAGCTCACTCCCCACTGCCAGCGGAGACGGCCCGCCGGGACACGCTTTGCAGGAGGATGACAGGCGTTTCCGGGCGCTGATTGAGAACAGTTCAGACGCCATCGTGGTTCTGGACAGGGAGGGCAACGTCAGCTATGAAAGTCCCTCGTTTTTGCGGTTGGCCGGGCTCGAGCCGAGTGCAGCCATAGGGCACAACTTCTTTGAGGGCGTTCATCCGGACGACATGCTCAAAGTGGGGGAGGCCTTCGACCTCTTGCTGGCCACGCCCGGTGGCACCTTGCGCGCCGAGGTCTGTGTCCAGCATATCGACGGCTCCTGGCGCTGGGTCGAGGCCATCGGCACCAATCTCCTCGATGATCCCTCTGTCCACGGAATCGTGATCAACATGCGCGACATCAGTGACCGCAAGCGTGCCGAGGAGAGGATTACCTTCCTGAGTGCCATGGTAGAGAACTCCCCTGTGTCCGTCATTGCCACTGATGCTAGCAGGAGGATCATCTACGTAAACCAGGCCACAGAACAGTTGTACGGCTACCAGAAAGAGGAGCTTCTAGGTAAGGACCCAGCGGTCCTTAGCAGCGACTGCAATAGTACCCCCAGCATAGAGGAGCAGATCTGGGACACAGTGAGCCGGGGCGAAATCTGGACGGGCGAGGTGCTGAACAGGAAGAAGAGCGGCGAGCCCTTCCATGTACAGGCTTCGGCTCGGGCGCTGCTCGACGAAAACGGGGAGTTCATAGCCCTCATTCGGTTCCAGCAGGATGTCACGGACCGCAAGCGTGCCGAGGAGGCGCTCCGGGATAGCGAGAGCCGCTACCGACTATTAGCCGAAAACGTGACCGACGTCATCTACTTCATCGACATGGAGGCGCGCCCAATCCACGTAAGCCCCTCCGTGGAGCGTCTGCTCGGCTATAGCATTGAAGAAGCCATGAGTCGCAGCATGGAGCAGACGCTGACCCCAGCCTCGCTGGAAGTTGCCAGAGAAGCCCTGGCCAAAGCCGTCAGACTGAGGGGTACCGAGCAAGAAGGTCCCTACGGCAAGAAGACCCTGGAGCTCGAGATGAGGCGGAAGGACGGCTCCACCGTCTGGACAGAGAACACTATGTCCTTTGTGCTCGGCCAGGATGGCAAGCCGGTGGGCATTCTCGGAGTCAGCCGGGATATCAGCGAGCGGAAGCGGGTAGAATATGAACTGGAGAGGCACAGAGAACGCCTGGAAGAAGAGGTGCAGAAGCGCACCGCAGAGCTGGTGACGTCAAACGAGCAGCTTCTGCACGAGATTGCTGAACGCGAGCGAGCCGAGGACGAGCTGGTCAGGAGTGAGGCCCGCTACCGCATGCTGGCTGAGCACGTCTCAGACGTCATCTGGAGCATGACGCCGGACCTGAAGTACACCTACATAAGCCCTGCGGTAACGCGATTGCGAGGCTATACCGTAGAGGAAGCGATGGGCCAGACGATACAGGAGGTGTTGACCCCTGAGTCGCTCCAGACCGCCTTGGAGATGCGCGCGGAGGAACTGGCCCGCTTGAAGGCCAGGGGCAGCGGCGAACTGGCCCCGCGGACACTCGAGGTGGAGATGACCTGCAAAGATGGGTCTACGGTGTGGACGGAGACGGTAATCAGTTACCTGACCGACCCCATTCGGGGTGTTGTTGGCGTCCTGGGAGTCTCGCGGGACATCAGCGAGCGGAAGCGGGCCGAGGAGAGAATAAAGCGCCTCAACGTGGTATTGCGGGCCATGCGGGCGGTCAACCAGTTAATTACCAAGGAGAAGGACATAGACAGGCTGCTTCAGGGGGCCTGCGCCCACCTGGTGGAGACTCGCGGATATGCCAGTGCCTGGATTGCGTTGTTGGACGATTCGGGAGGCTGCGTCACGGCGGCCGAAGCCGGACTGGGGCAGGACTTCCGGCCACTGATTGAGCGGCTAAAAGCGGGCCAGCTAGTCGATTGCGCCCGCAAAGCTCTGGCACAATCTGGCATCGTGACCACCGAAGATCCCTCATCCAGTTGTGTCGACTGCCCGCTGCTGGCCTCACAGCCCAGGAGGACAGCCATGACTGTACGCCTGGAACATGGAGCAAAGGTCTACGGTCTGCTGTCCGTTTCCATACCCGCCGAGCTACCTGCAGATGAGGAGGAGCGTTCCCTGTTCACTGAGCTTGCCACGGATATCTCCTTCGCCCTGTACAGCATCGAAGGGGAGGAGAAACGAAGACAGGCAGACGAGAACATCCGCGAGGCAAATGCACAGCTTCGGCAGGCGCTTCAGCAAGTGGAGGCCAGCCAAGCGCAGCTCCTTCAATCGGGCAAGCTGGCAGCGATAGGAGAGCTGATCTCTGGAGTGACCCACGAGCTCAACAACCCGCTGGCTGCTATCTCCATGTACTCTGAGCTGCTCATCGAAGAGGTGGCTGACGAGGGAATACAAAGGACTCTCCGGAAGCTCAAAGCGCAGGCTGACCGCGCTGGTGCCATAGTCAGGAACCTGCTTTCCTTCGCTCGCAAGCACGAGCCAAGGAAAAGCTACATTTCCATCAACGAATGCGTCGCCCGCACAGTGGAACTGAGGGCCTACGAGCTTAACCTGGACAACATTCAGGTCGTGCTCCGCCTCGATGACAGCCTGCCGAATACTATGGCCGATTTCAACCAGTTGCAGCAGGTCTTTTTGAACATCATCACCAATGCCCATCAGGTCATGACAGAGGCCCGCGGTAGAGGCACGCTGGTGATACAGACGAGGCGCGCTGGCGACATGATCCAGGTGAGGTTCACCGACGACGGCCCCGGCATACCGGCTGACAAGTTGGACAGGATATTTGAACCATTCTTCACCACCAAGGATGTCGGCAAGGGCACCGGCCTGGGCCTGAGCATTTGCTACGGCATCGTACAGGGCCACGGTGGGCGAATATACGCTGAAAGCGAGGAAGGTATGGGCGCCCGGTTTGTGGTGGAGCTACCTATCATAGTGAGCGGAAATGAACACAATGCAGAGGGTACGGCCCAGACGCGGTGACACGTCTGCGGACGTTGCAGGGCCCGGCACGGTATCGGACAAGGAGGTAACGCAATGAGTGTGGTCCAGAGAAAGAGGTCAGTCCTGGTGGTGGATGACGAGGACGCCGTTCGTGAGGCCATTTGCCAGACCCTGGTCAGGGAAGGTTACCAGGTAGTCGACGCGTCAAACGCCAATGATGCCCTCTACGAAGCTTCGCGTGCCAGGTTCGACGCGGCCATTGTGGATATCCGGATGCCCGGGATGCCCGGCGACAGCCTTGTCCCTCTGCTGAAGAAGTCATGCCCCGATACCATCGTCATAGTGCTTACCGCGGTTTCAGATGACGATCCGAGGTTCCAAGCTCTGCTGCATTCAAATGAGGCGTTCGCCTGTCTGAAGAAGCCGTGCACCATCAAAGACCTCAGAGCTACGCTGAAGATGGCTCTCGAGGGTCTCGGCGACGATGCTGATGCAGCACTGGACCGCGGCACTACCTCCCTGCTCAACCGAGCCGGGCGGTTCATCCACCCCACCCGTCCCCAGGCGCATTGAGGAACCAACCCCGCGAACCAGAGGACGCTTGCCGCCTAGCTGGAGCCACCCGACACAGCCGCAGGCTGAGCCGCGTCCGCTCGCCTGGCTGCTCTCTTCTTGCGGGGCGTTGAGAACTCTTTCTCTATTGCCGGTCTGTGTATGATGTTCATGGGACAGAACGGGATGAGCCTGGCCTTGCCGTTCTTGTCCGGGACTCCGTAGTGGAGACAGCAGTGCTTCACCCTGTCTACATCGAAGTTGTACGCGTCCTGGAAGTGCATGGTGGACACTGTGAGCCAGTTGCTCGGCAGCCACTCCTCGGTCATGTAGCGGTAGGACTTGTAGTTCTTGGCCAGCAGGATGGGGAGAAGCTTGATCCACAGCCTGGGGCTGACGTATCTCAAGAAACCGGCTACCAGTGACAGCATCAACCTGCCCCTGGACTTGTGAGTTGCCAGCGCCTTCTTCATGGCGTCGTAGAACTGGTCGTTCTTTATGTACCGGGGGATGGGGAGCAGCTTGCCTTTCTGCACCGAGACCATGGTGATGACGCCACAGTGCGGATGAACGGCTGCATCCACGGTCGTCTCACTGTGCTTGGTAATCATTTTGGCCATCACGTTGTTCATCGAAAGAGCGAAGAAGTCGGACTTCTTGATCTGGCCGCCGGTCTGCTCCTCCGCAAGCTGCATGACGTCAGAGACAGTGATCCTCCTCTCCTTCAGGTCGGTCAGCTCGATTCTGCCGGTGAAGCTGGTTGGCTGGAAAACGAGGTGCTTGATGACGTCGGAGTTGTCAGCAGCAAACCTGATCATGTCTCCCACCTGATGGTCGTTGACTCCCCTGGCCAGGGTGGGCACCATGACGATCTTGTTGAACCCTATCTTTCTGGCGTCTTCGATGAGCTTCCGTTTCAGCGGCCAGAGGTCACGGCCCCTCATCTGGATGTAGGGCTCTGGTGTAACGCCGTCGAACTGGAGATAGAGATAGACATTCAGATTGCAGAACTTCTTGAAGTACTCGATGTCCTCTGCGAACCTTATTCCATTGGTGGCCAACAGGGTGTAGTCATAACCGAGCTCTCTCTCCATGGCTATGATGTCCAGCAGGTCGTCCCTCACGGTGGGTTCCCCCCCGCTGTGCTGCACCCCCTTGACTCTGACCGGGTGATTGACCTCCTGGGTATACTCCAGGATTGCCCTGATCTGCTCCTTCGTTGGTTCGTAGATATACTCGTCGGCCTGGGCGGCGGAAAAACATACCGGACAGCGCAGGTTGCACCTGTTGGTAACGTCGATGATCAGGAGAGTAGTGTGAGACATATGCTGGCTACAGATGCCGCAGTCCAGCGGGCAGCCGAGCTTCGAAGGCGTAGGATGCAGCACAGGCTTTCCGAAGTCCAGGTACCTGTAGGCCCTTTCGTATTCAGCATAGTCGCTCCACACGACATCTTCGTAATCGCCGTGCTCGGGGCAGGTCTTTCTCATGATGACCTTGCCGTCGATCTCCCATATCTCCGCCTCCAGCACCCTGAGGTCTTCGGGGCACAGAGACCTCGTGGTTCGTATCAGCTTCATGCGTGCTTCCCTCCTAGACGTCTTATGCCGACAAAGGCTGGGTAGACCGTAGCACAACGCGAAGGTAATGTCAAAGCGCCAGCACCGCTCAGGCCCGGGCGTTGATTTCCGCCGGAGAGTGACATTATACTTGACGCGCTCATCAAGCAAAGGCCCATGGCTGTTCTCTACCTGGTAGCCACCCCGATCGGCAACCTGGAAGACGTCACTCTGCGTGCACTCCGCGTCTTGAAAGAGGTGGACCTCATCGCTGCCGAGGACACCCGAAAGACGCGGCGCTTGCTCGACGCGTACGATATCAAGACGCGCATGACAAGCTATCACGAGCACAGCAAGCAGGCAAAGCTGGCATATCTGCTGGACTGGCTGAAGCAGAAGGACCTGGCTCTGGTCTCAGAGGCCGGAACACCCGGGCTGAGCGACCCAGGATACAGGCTGGTCACAGCCGCTGCGGAGCAAGGTATCCCGGTGGTGGCCATCCCGGGCCCTTCGGTGGTGGTCAGCGCCGTGACAGTCTCCGGGTTGCCAGCACATCAGTTCACCTATCTCGGCTTTCTGCCTCGCAAGAAAGGCGAAAGGCTCCGCCTGCTGAAGTCCCTGGCTACCGAACCACGTACCCTGGTAGCGTTTGAAGCGCCTCATCGCCTGTCGGCGACCCTTGGCGACCTGGCATCGGTCCTGGGAAACAGGAGGATAGCCATAGCCCGGGAACTGACCAAGCTCCACGAGGAGGTCTTCCGTGGAACGATACAAGAGGCGATGGAGCACTTCCAGCAGGCGAGAGGAGAGTTCACCCTGGTGATTGAAGGCCACAAAGGGCCCGGCAGCCCTCCGCTCACCTCAGAGATAGAGGAGCAGCTTCGTCGGCTGCGAAAGCAGGGTGTAGGGGCTCGACAGGCAGCAGCCCGGTTGGCGCAGGAGACAGGGCTGTCCAGGAAGGTCCTCTACCGCGCTTGGCTCGAGTTGCCTGACCATGGAATAGAAGCGTAGGGCAGGACAGTATCATAGCTGCCCGATATGGGGGCCGAGGCTAAGCATGGGCGATGTATGTACAGCCGCTGGCCACTTGAGCCATCGGGCGGCGCCTGTCGGCAGACGCGCGCCACCACGGCCAGTCCCTTTTGATACGGCACACATTTGTGGTAGAATGCCCTGGGAGTCAGACCTTGGCGGAAAGGATATTCATCGGTGTAGCCTGGCCTTACGCTAATGGTTCTTTGCACCTGGGTCACATCGCTGGTGCCTACCTGCCAGCCGACATCTTTGCTCGTTACCATCGGGCAAAGGGCAACGAGGTGTTAATGGTCTCAGGCAGTGACCAGCACGGTACGCCCATAACCATCCGGGCTGAGCAGGAAGGCAAGGCGCCACATGAGATAGCCACCAGGTTCCATCAGGAGTTTCTCACCTGCTGGGACCGCCTGGGCATCAGCTTCGACCTCTTTACCAGTACCGGTACCGCGAACCATGCTGAGGTGGTACAGGACTTCTTCCTGGAATTGCTGAAGAAGGGCCATGTGTATACCGATATCATGCCGCTGGCGTACTGCGATCAGTGCCAGCGGTACTTGCCCGACCGGTACGTGGAGGGTGAGTGCCCTTTTTGCGGTTACCCAGAAGCGAGAGGCGATCAATGCGACAGGTGCAACAAGCCTCTCAATTTCAACGAGCTGATCGGGCCGCGCTGCCGGCTATGTGGAAGTGCGCCCAGGGAACAGGAGTCCCAGCATTTCTTCCTGCGTCTCAGCCATTTCACGGACCAGTTGCTTGCTTGGGTGAGGCAACAGAGCCACTGGAGACACAACGTCCTGAACTTCACCATGCGCTACCTCGAGGAGGGGTTGAGAGACCGGGCCATCACTCGAGACATCGACTGGGGAGTGGCCATACCGCAGGCTGGCTTTGAGCACAAGAGGATTTATGTCTGGTTCGAGGCCGTCATCGGCTACCTTTCGGCCAGCAAGGAATGGGCCAGGCTGTCAGGCAACGAGGAGCGGTGGAGGGATTTCTGGTGCGGGGACGCCAGGAGCTACTACTTCATCGGCAAGGACAACATCCCGTTTCACACCGTGATCTGGCCGGCCATGCTGATGGGATATGGTGGGCTGAACCTCCCTTATGACGTGCCAGCCAATGAGTTCCTCACGCTGGAGCAAAGACCGCTCTCCACCAGCCGAAACTGGGCGGTATGGGTGCCGGACTACCTGGAGCGGTACGACCCGGACCCGCTTCGCTACCTGCTGTCGGCGAATATGCCGGAGACCGGGGATAGCGATTTCTCCTGGCGCGAGTTTGTACGCCGCAACAACGATGAGCTGCTGGCCACCTACGGGAACCTCGTGCACCGTGTCCTGACCTTCACTCACCGCCATTTCGACGGCTGCGTGCCCGCCCCCGGTGAACTCGTTGCGTAAAGCCAGGCCCTGGTGCAGGCCGCGGAGATGACTCTTCATTCGGTTGACAACTCTCTGTGCCACTGCCGTTTTAGAGAGGCAGTCAGGGCAGCCATGTCTTTGGCCCAGCAGACGAACCGGTACCTGGAGGAGAAGTCACCCTGGAAGGTAGTCAAGACAGATAGAGAGGGATGCGCCACCGCACTCTTTGTCTCTCTTTCGGTGATCTCCTACCTCAAGACCATGTTCTATCCGTTCTTACCTTTCAGCTCGCAAAAACTGCACCGTCTCCTCGGCTTTGATGGCCTAGTTGAGGAGCAGGGATGGAGTTTCCAGGCCCTGTCTTCGGGTCAGAAGCTGGGCCACCCTGAACCTCTATTCATCAAGCTGGACGAACAGGTAATCGCAGACGAGACCTCTCGATTGGGCAGCGCCTCCACGGGACAGCTAGCCTGAGTACAGGGAAAGGAGAGAATTGACTGCGGACTCGATCTACCAGCCTATCAGGCCCGAGATGGCTCAGGTTGAAAGGAAGCTGAACGAGGTGGCTAGCACCGCTCCCGGCGACATAGTAGAGCTGCTGAGATACGTTTTGAAGGGAGGGGGCAAACGGCTTCGCCCGGCATTGACCCTGCTGGCGGCCAGATTCTACGAGTACAATGTCGATCTGCTCATACCAACCGCTGCAGCAACAGAGGTGCTACACACTGCCACACTGGTGCATGATGATACCGTCGATGAATCAGACCTCCGCCGCGGCAGGACGACCATCAATCACCTGTGGGGCAACTCCAACGCCATCCTCCTGGGTGATTATCTTTTCGCTGCCTCAGCCCGCATGACAGCCGAGACCGGCAACGTGCGGGTGATCAAGCTCTTCTCCGAGACCCTGATGAAGATATGCAGCGGTGAGATTCAAGAGTCTTTGAACCCGTACAACAAGAGCAGAGAGGTGTACTACACGGCAATCGGGAACAAGACAGCTTCGCTTCTGTCGGCAGCTACTGAATCGGGGGCAATTCTAAGCGGCGCTCCCGAGGACGTGGTGCAGTGCCTCAGGGACTACGGGCACAACCTTGGGATGGCCTTCCAGATCGTGGACGATATTCTCGATTTCACTGGTCGGAAAGAGACGCTCGGCAAGCCCGTGGCCAGCGACATGGCCCGGGGCGTCTTCACCCTGCCGGTAATACTGCTGCTGGAGAAGTCTGACAGCCCGATACACGACATCCTTGACAAAGACAAGCAGAAGGGCATCCAGCTACTCATGGAGATGATCCAGAGATCGTCTGTGATCGAGGAGTGCTACGAAGTCGTCCAGGGTTTCTGCCAGCAGGCACGCCTTTGCCTAGAGCACCTTCCCCGCAACTCAGCTCATGACGCCCTGACCGAACTGGTAGACTACGTGACTGAACGCAAGAACTAGGCTTCGCTGGCCCGGTCGGGCTCATCCCCTACCGTGACCTCTTTCTCCCACAAAACCACCACTTCCTTGAAGCGGTCGATGGCGTGCTGGCATGCCTGGAACGCCTCCTTGCGGTGAGGCGCAGCCACGGCAAACACGGTGGTTATCTCACCTACATCCAGTCTCCCCAGCCTGTGACATATGGCCACGTTCTCGATGGGCCACTTCGCCCGAATCTCATCAGCTATGCCCTGGAGTTCTCTTCGCGCCAGCTCGCCAGCAGACGGATCATATTCCAGGAAGAGGACCTCCTTGCTGCCAGAAAGATCACGCACAGACCCCACGAAGGCAACCACCGCTCCGCACGACTTGTCACGTACCTTGCTGATGGCCTTCTGAGGGTCGATGGGGTTCAGGGTGACGTCAATCAATTCGCGCTCTGCTCCGCTGGGATCCTCTCCTCGCGGGCCGGAACAGGGTCGTTGAACAGTCTCTCCAGCGTTTCTCCCTCGATGCTCTCTTCGGCGATAAGCCGCTCGGCAATCCAAGCGAGCCTGTCTCGTTCCTTGGCCAGCACCTCGGTAGCCACCTCATGGGCCCGGTGGATAAAGGAGTAGACCTCTTCGTCGATCTGCTCAGCCACTTTGTCACTGTAGTCCTTCTGCTCGGCGATCTCCTTGCCGAGGAAGACCAGCTCATCCTTATGTCCGAAGGTCCGAGGCCCCAGCTTGTCGCTCATACCGTACGTAGTCACCATCTTGCGCGCCAGCTTGGTGGCCCGCCCAATGTCATCGGCCGCGCCTGTGGTCAACTCACCAAACACGAGTTGCTCAGCGGCGTGGCCAGCAAGGGTAACCGCCAGCATGTCATTGAATTGGGACCGGGTCCACAAGTGCCGCTCCTCGGTGGGCAGCAGCCGGGTGTATCCTCCCATCATACCCCTGGCTACAATGGACACCTTGTGTACCGGGTCAGCGTTCGGGAGCCTCTTGGCCACCAGGGCATGACCTGCCTCGTGATAGGCGATGATCTCTTTTTCCTTCTGGCTTATAACACGGGTCTTCTTCTCGGGCCCGGCGATGACACGGTCAATAGCTTCCTCAAACTCTACCATGCCGATAGTCTTCTTGCCCCGCCTGGCAGCCAGGATAGCTGCCTCGTTGACCAGGTTGGCCAGGTCAGCCCCGCTGAAGCCTGCTGTCTGCCTGGCTATGATGTCCAGGTTGGCCGAACTCTCAAGAGGCTTCCCCTTCACGTGTACCTGTAGTATCCCCTTCCTGCCGTTTATGTCGGGTCGATCCAGAGTGACCTGACGGTCAAAGCGACCGGGCCGGAGCAAGGCCGGGTCCAGGATATCCGGACGGTTCGTAGCTGAAATGACAATGATATTGGTGGAGCTGTCAAATCCATCCATCTCCACCAGTATCTGGTTCAGTGTCTGCTCCCTCTCGTCGTGGCCACCGCCCAGCCCTGCACCACGGTGGCGGCCCACAGCATCGATCTCATCCACGAAAACGATGCAGGGCGCATTCCGCTTGGCCTGCTCAAACAGGTCCCTCACCCGGGAAGCGCCGACGCCGACGAACATCTCCACGAACTCGCTGCCGCTTATGGAGTAATAGGGTACTTCGGCCTCTCCGGCAACGGCTCGAGCAAGCAGCGTCTTGCCTGTGCCCGGAGGTCCCACCAGCAACACTCCCTTGGGAATACGCGCGCCCAAAGCCAGGAACTTCTCCGGGGACTTCAAGAACTCCACTATCTCCTGTAGCTCCTGCTTCGCTTCGTCGACACCGGCCACATCGGCAAAGGTGACCGTGGGCCTGGTCCCGGTAAACAGGCGCGCCCGGCTGCGACTAAAATTAAATGCTTGATTGCTTGCCCCACGGGCCCCACGGAGGATGAACCAGAACAGGCCGATAATCAGGGCGAAGGGTAGCAGCGTGAGGAAGAGTGTGCCCCAGTCAAAGCCGCTGCTGTAGGTTACATCGTAGGCGACCCCCTTCGCTTCCAGACGTTCTATGAAATCGCCACCGTAGGTGGCAAGCAACGTCGACTTGAACTGATCGTCCTGAGTGGTAGTGATGGTCAGTTCCTGATCGTTGTTTATCTGGACCAGTTTCACCTCTCCGTTGTTGATCATGTCGATGACCTCAGAGAGGTCTTTCCGCGGCACTTCTTCGCCTTTAGGCAGGAAGGCGATCACCAGCACCACTATTGCGACCAGCACAAGCAGATAGATAAGGGCTTGTTGCCTCTTGGTTTTCATCGCCATTTATCTCAATTGCCTTGCACAATCCATTATACACCTAGCATAGTGCACCCACAATTAAACCTGAAGTCCTGAGTCCTCGCTGACGCTTGCCAGTCGCTCTGCCCGCGGGCCGCTGTGGTAACGACCATCCAGCCTGGAAAGGCTGTCCCACAAAGCTGGGGGCGCCCTCGGTGCCGCGAGCTCGAGCGGCGCTCCTCTCGTAGCAATGATACCCCACAATATGCTTCTTCAGGGCCAATCGCTGCTCCCACGTCGGACACACTGCAATTGCATAGGGCAACGGAGTGGTGTAAAATGGCCTGAACCGGCAGGCACGGTTCTTTCCTATGAGTCTCGGCGTCTGTACTATAAGCCTCCGTCTTCCGGAGAACCACTCCCTGAAGGACAAGCGGAAGGTGCTGAAGTCTATTATTACGCGGGTCCGAGGGCGTTACAATGTAGCCATAGCCGAGATGGATGACCAGGACATGTGGCAGTTGAGTACACTCGGCGTAGCCTACCTCAGCAATGACGGCCAGCAGATCGACAAAGTCCTGTCAAAAGTGGTGGAGTTCATCACTCAGAGCAGGCTCGACATAGAAGTGCTGGACTACAAGATTGAGATCGTACCTTTTCATTGACCTGCGCTGCATGCTCCCTCTCGACGCTCTCGAAACGGACCGGAGAATCTGTGGCCAGCTTGTGTGACGGAGCGGCTGCTGGCGGGCTTGCCGGAACGGGGCGCGAGGTACGGGGACAGCCGACTACATCAAAATGTACTACCGGTTGAGATGGAAGTCGCTGACATCATTGACTACTTGAAGGCTCTGCCGGACTACCGGGAGCAGATCGCCCATGTTGAGCACCTGCCGCCTCACGCGGCGACCTATGGTGAATTGAGTGGAGTGCTGCACCCGGCGCTGGAGGATGCCTTGCGCCAGGCAGGCTTCTTCCCGCTGTACAGCCATCAAGCTGCTGCGGTAGGGCTGGCGGTCTCTGGTAGCAACGTCATGATCGCGACACCCGCAGCCAGCGGCAAGAGCCTGTGCTACAACCTGGCAGTGCTGCATTCAGTCCTCAGCCAGAAAGGGAGCCGGGCCCTCTATCTCTTTCCCACAAAAGCGCTGGCCCAGGACCAGCTGCGTGCTCTGAACGCCCTTGTGGGACTGCTGCCCGTGCCTGTGAACGTGGCCACCTTCGATGGCGATACCCCAGGAGAGGAGCGGTCACAAGTGAAAAGAACAGCGCAGGTGGTACTGACAAACCCCGACATGCTCCACCTGGGAATTCTTCCCAATCATCAGTCGTGGTCAAGGTTCCTGCGGCGACTGAGATACGTGGTAGTGGACGAAGCTCATGTCTACCGCGGGGTCTTCGGCTCGCACGTAGGAAACGTGCTGCGCAGGCTGAGGCGAATCCTGGCCCGATATGGTGCTGACCCCCAGTTCTTCTGTTGCTCAGCCACCATCGCCAACCCCAAGGAGCATGCGGAGAGACTGGTGGGTCTGCCCTTCGAGACAGTCGACGCCGATGGGTCGCCTCACGGGGGGAAGGATTTCGCGCTCTGGAACCCACCCGTTATTGATGAGGCCAGGGCAACTCGCCGCAGCGCCAACGCGGAAGCTGCCTTTCTTCTGGCCGAGCTGGTGCGGCATGGCATCCGCACACTGGCCTTCGCCAGGACCCGCAAGCTGACCGAGCTGATCTACAACTACGCCAGGCGCAGGCTGGCCGATCCGGGCCTGGAGGAGCACATCGCTCCCTACCGGGCGGGTTACCTCCCCGAAGAAAGACGGCGCATCGAGAGGGACCTTTTTGAAGGACGACTTACCGGGGCGGTAGCTACCACGGCACTCGAACTCGGGGTGGACATCGGCGACCTGGACGCTACCATCCTCACCGGGTATCCCGGGAGCATCGCTGCTACCTGGCAGCAGGCGGGTCGCAGCGGCCGGAGGACAGGCCAATCGCTGAGCTTCCTCATCGGTCTGGACAACCCTCTCGACCAGTACATCATGCGCCATCCTGAGTCCCTGTTCCGCCGGACTTTCGAGAATGCACTGATCGACCCCACTAATCCGTACGTGCTCAGGTCACACCTGCTGTGCGCAGCATGGGAGTTCCCCCTCACGGAAACCGACGAAGAGTACTGGAAGACAAGCTTCACCGCGGCCGTAGGCGAGTTGCAGGAAGCGGGCATGCTCCGGCCTAGCAAACAGGGGTGGTATCTCAGTCCTGCACTGTCCTACCCTGCCGAGGGGGTCAACATACGCTCTGCTTCGGCGCTCTACTACCTCATTGTGGATGCCTCGCAGGGCAACAGGCCGCTGGAGACCATAGAGTCCAGCGTGGCCTTCTCTCAAATCCACCCTGGGGCCGTCTACCTGCACCAGGGCACGCCTTATCTGGTCACCTGCCTGGACCTGGCAGCCCGCGTTGCCTACGCGGTGCCGACCGACGTGCCTTACTACACTCAGTCCAGGGAACTGACCGACCTGCACGTAGTGAGGATAGACAGGGAGAAAGAGACCCCAAGCGCCAGGTGCTACCTGGGTAACGCCGAGGTAACCAGCACCGTGGTCGGCTTCAAGAAGAAGATGCAGTTCACTGAGGAGGTCATGGGTGAGGAACCCCTGGACCTGCCGTCGCAAACGTTCCACACCGTGGCCCTGTGGTTCGACATTCCCGGTCAAGCCGTGGAGCGCATAGTCAGCAAACAACTGGACTTCGCCGGTGGACTGCACGCGGCAGAGCACGCCTGCATCGGCATCTTGCCGCTGTTTGCCCTATGCGACCGGAACGATCTGGGCGGAGTATCCACTCCGCTTCACCCGGATACCGGAAAGGCGCAGATATTCATCTACGACGCCCATCCCGGTGGCACCGGCATCGTTGAAAAAGGGTTCGAGCTGGTGCAGGACCTGTGGTCCGAAACACTCAAGGTAACTGTTGAATGCCCCTGCGATGCGGGTTGCCCCAGTTGCATTCAATCGCCCAAGTGCGGAAACAACAATCAGCCGCTGGACAAGCAAGCTGCCCAGATAATACTCGATGAGCTGGTCGGCTCAGGGATACCGGCCAGGCGGGTGGACTGAAGTTGCCGCAGGAGCGCTCGTCTCCGAAACAAGCAGTGCTCAGAGTGCTGGAGACCGAGGATACTCCGGCGCTTGTCATTGATCGGGGGATGATCAGGCAGAAGTACCGCGAGTTCTGTCATGAGTTCCCTGGCTGGCACATATACTACGCGCTGAAGGCCAATCCTCATCCCGGCATAGTTGAGGTGCTGCGCGAGCTGGGCTGCGATTTTGAGATTTCATCGCAGGGAGAGCTTGACTTGCTGCTGCGCCTTGGAGTACCAGCCGAAAGGATCATATCGAGTAACCCGGTCAAGGCACCGGCCTTCATCAGGTCGGCACGCGATGCCGGAATAGACGTTTTTGCCTTTGACTCAAGTGCCGAGGTGGACAAGCTGTCGCGTCTCGCTCCGGGCAGCAAAGTATACGTGCGGCTTTCGGTGCCCAACGAGGGCAGCGAGTGGCCCCTCAGCAAGAAGTTCGGCGTGGAAACAGAAGAGGCAGTTGACTTTCTGGTGCAGGCCCAAGACAGTGGTCTGGCACCCCAGGGCATAGCCTTTCATGTCGGCTCGCAGTGCACCAACCCGAGCACGTGGGCCAAGGCGATTGGCAAGAGTCGGGCTGTGTGGGATATGGCAGCATCAAGGGGCGTGGAACTGTGTGCATTGAACATCGGGGGAGGTTTCCCGGTTGAGTACACCAGGCCCGTTCCCT
Source organism: Chloroflexota bacterium (assembly GCA_003650185.1). Classification (GTDB taxonomy): domain Bacteria; phylum Chloroflexota; class Dehalococcoidia; order UBA2247; family RBG-13-53-26; genus B9-G15. Next base: position 15,341 of record QMOF01000002.1, read on the forward strand.
CCGTCGGCGAGATCGCACGTGTGGTCCGGGAGGCAATCGGCCAGACCTTCCCTCAGGGCGTGGATGTACTTGTGGCACCGGGGCGGGCCCTCGTGGGAGAGGCCGGTGTTCTGGCAGCCACGGTGCTGGCCAAGGCCGACCGCGATGGGGAGAAATGGCTCTACCTGGACGTCGGTGTGTTCAACGGTCTGATGGAGGCGGTTGGCGGTATGAAGTACGCCCTGAGTGCACCCAGGGGCGGGCAGAATGAGCGATGGGTCCTGGCGGGGCCCTCCTGCGACAGCTTTGACGTGATATCAACAGAGGCGGAGCTACCCGAGCTGGAGATAGGAGACCGGCTGTACATAAAGTCTGCGGGGGCGTACACCACGGCGTATGCTTCTGAGTTCGACGGCTTTCCCATCCCGAAGGTGCACTTTGTGGAGTAAGGACTAGATATGTCACCTCTGTTTTTCCGTGAAGAGGACCCATTTGCGCCCATCGAGTACGGCTACAGGGTGGAGGAGTTGGTTTGCCGGCGCAAGACGAAACATCAAGAACTGGTCATATTCAAGAGTGCCTATTTCGGTAGGGTGCTGGTCCTCGATGGCGTGGTGCAACTGACCGAGAAGGACGAGTACCTGTACCATGAGATGCTGGCCCACGTCCCTCTCCACGCCCATCCGCTCCCGACCGACGTTCTCATCATAGGCGGGGGCGACGGCGGCACCTTGCGCGAGGTGCTCAAGCACGAAACAGTCAAGAGGGCGGTGGTGGTGGAGATGGATACGGAAGTTGTTCAAGCTTGCCGCGAGTTCTTCCCCGCAGTGGCCGTTGGCTTTGCTGATCCACGGACGCAGCTCGTGGAAATGGACGGGGCGGAGTACCTTGCCCGGGCCAGAGGAGAGTTCGATTTGATACTGGTCGATTCGACCGATCCGGTCGGCCCGGCTCAGTCGCTTTTCACCACCTCGTGCTTCAGCCGTGCCTTCTCGGCTTTGAAAGCAGACGGCATGTTCGTGGCCCAGACGGAGTCGCTCCACTTCCATGGTGACTTCGTCAGCCGTGTGCAGCGCGGACTTGGCGAAGTCTTCGGTCTGGTGAAGCTCTACACGGCGCCCCTGGCCACCTACGCTGGCAACTGGTGGACCTTCTCCATTGCATCGAAGAGGCACGACCCCGAGCATGTGCGCAGGAGTTGCCAACTGCCCACCAGGTACTACGCAGAGGACGTTCATCGCCACGCTTTCCTGCCGGGAAGCCTCTACCGCAGGCTGGTAGAAGAAGGCTGACCGAAGGCCGCCAGGGATGACCGCCGCGTGGTGACTCCTCGTGAGAAGAAGGACCCAGCCAGATTGACATCAACGGTACCCTGCTGTAGATTGGGCAAGCGATGATGGGCGGGTCAGTTCGGTTGGGCAGGTTGCTGGGTATCTCGATCCAGCTTCATTTTTCCTGGTTCATCATCTTCGCCCTGGTTACCTACAGTCTTGCTTTCAGTCTCCATGACGACGGCCGCTCCATTGCGGCGAGCGTGACCATTGGCATCTTCACCAGTATCCTGCTCTTCGCTTCGGTCCTGGCTCATGAGCTGGCCCATAGTGTGGTGGCCGTCAGAAACGGCATCCCGGTGAGGAGCATAACGCTCTTCATCCTTGGCGGGGTGGCCCAGATAGGCCGCGAGGCACCCCGCCCCAAGGTGGAGTTGCTGGTGGCGCTTGCCGGTCCTATATGCAGCCTGGCACTGGCCGGTATCTTCGGCGTGGCGTGGTTTGTAGGATGGGGAAGGAGCCAGGATACACTTGATTTCGGCAACCCCATCTTCTGGCTGGCCTGGATTAACCTGATACTGGCCATATTCAACATGGTGCCCGGATTCCCCCTGGACGGCGGCCGTATACTCCGTGCTATCCTGTGGCACAGCACCGGCAACTACAGAAAGGCTTCAAGAATTGCGTCTGCGATGGGCCGGGGTGTGGCCTATGCATTGATCGTTGGCGGGCTAGGCATAGTAATAGGGAGTGGGTTCACCGAAGGACTGAACGCATTCAACGGACTCTGGTTGGCCATCATCGGCTGGTTCCTCCACCAGGCGGCTGTCGCAAGCTACCGCCAGGTAGAAATGCATGAGGCCTTGCGAGGGTACACAGCGCAGTCGGTGATGCACACCAGCTATACCAGCGTTTCCCCTGACCTCAGCCTGGCGGCGCTGGTGCAGGACTACGTCCTGAGCACCGGTGGTCGCCTGTTTGTGGTAGCTCAAGGAGGCAGGCTCCTGGGGATAGTGGTCTCCGACAGCATCAAGTCGGTACCACGGGACAAGTGGGACTACACACCAGTCAGACAAATCATGGTCCCCGCGGACAAAGTGGTGAGCGCTGAACCTGAAGAGGAAGCTCTGAGCGTTCTCGAGCGAATGAACGAGCATGACCTGGACCAGATGCTGGTGATAAAGAACGGGCTAGTCATCGGCATCATTCTGCGGCACAACCTGCTGCATATCGTGCGGCTACGCTCCCAGTTGCAGGATTAGCCCCCGGAGAAAAACCGTGGACCTTCCGAAGTCCGTCGCTCGACTGATTGTTCCATGAAAAAAGATGTCTCGTTCGCTGTGGAGGGCATCCGCATCGCCGGGGAGGTGCACTTTCCAGGGGACAGGTCACAAAGAGGGCCAGCCCTCTGTATTTGCCACGGCATTCCGTCCGGCGAGCCACCCCACCCCTCCGACGGAGGCTACCCCTTGCTGGCCCGGAAGTTCTCCGCTGCTGGTTATGTCACCCTGATATTCAACTTCAGGGGCACAGGGCTGAGCGGGGGCGACTTCGATATCAGGGGTTGGGCAAGAGACCTGGAGTCGGCTATCGACTGGCTTTCTTCCCGCGCTGCCGTCGACATGTCCCGGCTCTACCTTATGGGGTTCAGCGGAGGGGCCGCTGTGTCAGCTTACGTGGCAGCCCATGACCGCAGGGTTGCCGGGGTGATCCTGTGCGCCTGCCCGGCTGACTTCGATAAACTGGTTGGACCACAGAACCTGCTCTCGCCGGAGCACTTCCGCCGCATAGGAGCCATCAGGGATGTCCACTTCCCTCCATCGGTGGACGAGTGGTTGGACGGTTTCCGGGAGGTCGCGCCGATCAGGTGGGTTGACAAGATTGCGCCCCGGCCCGTGCTGCTGTTGCATGGTGCTGAAGACGATGTGGTCCGGCCAGACGAGGCGTGGCGCCTGTACCAGAAGGCTGGAGAGCCAAAAGAGATGGCCATTATCAAAGGCGCGGGACACAAGCTGCGGTTGAGCCAGGAAGCCATGGACAAAGCTCTGGAATGGCTTGGAGAACAGGTCAATTAGATTGACCCAGGGCTTGTCAACGTTATAGAATCTGTGGCAAGGCTAACAAGAGGCTAAGGCATAAGAGGGTGAGCTGGCACGAGTCCTGCGGCATCTTCGGGATTTTCGCTCCGGAGGAGGACGTAGCAAGGCTCACCTTTTTTGCACTGTTCGCTCTTCAGCATCGCGGACAGGAAAGCAGTGGGATCGCCACCGCCGACGGCGACAACATATGGTTGCACACGGGGATGGGGCTGGTCTCCCACGTATTCGATGAGGAGTGCCTGAGCCGGCTTACCGGGACCATCGCCATCGGACACAATCGCTATTCCACCACAGGGTCGCGCCAGATGATGAATGCCCAGCCCATCGTGGTGGAAAGCGCTGCCGGTAAGATAGCGCTGGGGCACAACGGCAATATTGTCAATGCTCAGCCATTGCGCCAAGAGCTGAGCGAGCAGGGGTGCACCTTCTTCACCTCGACCGATTCCGAGGTCATTGCCAAGCTTATCGTCACCTCGCCGGGGCGAACGTGGGTGGACAGAATAAGCCACGCGATGCACCGGCTGGAAGGGGCCTACTCCCTGGTCATTCTGACCCACGATTCGCTTATCGGGGTTCGTGACCCCCTGGGCGTGCGTCCGCTTTGCCTGGGAGGAACGGACGGCTGCCGGGTGTTGGCTTCGGAGACCTGTGCGCTGGACCATGTGGGGATGGAGTTCGACCGTGAGGTCGCGCCCGGGGAGATCGTGGTCATCGACGCTAACGGCATTCAAAGCTTCTTGGGAGCGCAGATGGACAGGCACGCATTGTGCGTCTTCGAGTACATCTACTTCGCCCGTCCCGACAGTACCATCGCCGGTCGGTTGCTCTACTGGGCGCGGGAGGCCATGGGTGAGCGACTGGCCCAGGAGTACCCGGTGTCTGCTGACATAGTGATCGGGGTGCCCGACTCGGCGACTGTAGCCGCGGTCAGCTATGCTCGCGAGTCGGGAGTGCCGTTCGTCGAGGGACTGTTGAAGAACCGTTACGTGGGGCGCACGTTCATCGAACCTGACCAGAGGATCAGACAGCTCGGTGTCGGCCTCAAATTCAATCCCCTGCGGGAGATAATAGGCGGCAAGCGGCTCATAGTGGTCGACGATAGCATCGTCCGGGGCACCACCACCCCCCACATAATCAGTCTACTCAGAAAGGCTGGCGCCAAGGAAGTTCACATGCGCGTATGTGCTCCGCCCATTCGCTTCCCGTGTTTCTTTGGCGTGGATATGGCCACGAGATGGGAGTTGCTCGCGGCGCGCAAGACCGTGCCACAGATCCAGGAGTTCATCGGCGCCGATTCACTGGGCTACCTCAGCCTGGAGGGGTTGGTCGAGGCCGTCGGCTTACCTCCTGATAGCCTCTGCCTGGCTTGCCTTACGGGGGACTATCCTATTCCGGTCCAGTTGGAGATGGACAAGCTGGCACTGGAGGCGCTACCGAGAGAGTCCATGCGTCCCTGGTGAGGCCGGTCTCTTTTGGCCGTCGCTCCAGGCAGAGGGCGGTGGAGGCTCGCGAGGGGGCGTTGTGCCGGTGCTTCAGGCTAGCCATCAGTCCTGTTGCGGGGAGTGCCCCGAGGGTGCGGTGCTTTGTTGCCTTGAATGATATATGACCCATGGTTCTGGGGTAGATAAGTTGGATAGACAGCCTCACAGGTACGCTGACGCCGGGGTGGACATCGGTTCCGCGGAGAGAGCCAAGGAGCTCATCAAGAAGCACGCCCACAGCACACTGCGGGCCGAGGTCTTGCGTGATATCGGCTTCTTCGGGGGGCTCTTCGAGCTCAAAGGGTACCGCGAGCCGGTGCTGGTCTCCAGCGCCGATGGAGTGGGTACCAAGCTGAAGATCGCCTCCGCCCTGGGGAAGCACGACACCGTGGGCATCGACCTCGTTAATCATTGCGTCAACGACATACTGACCTGCGGGGCTGAGCCGCTCTTCTTTCTGGACTACATTGCCATGGGCAGGCTGGTGCCAGAAACGGTGGAAAGCATAGTCCAGGGCATAGCGGCGGCTTGCCGCGCGGTGGACTGCGCTCTCATCGGGGGCGAGACCGCGGAGATGCCGGGCATGTACGCAACAGAGGACTACGATCTGGTGGGCTTCATTGTTGGAGTGGTGGAGAAAAAGCAGCGGACCGATGTGGGGCAGATCAAGGCGGGCGACGTCATTCTCGGGCTACCGTCCAGTGGACTGCACACCAACGGCTACTCGCTGGTGCGCCAGATCTTCGGAGCCGGGGCTTCAACCCTGAACACATTCTACCCCGAACTGGGGAGGACCCTGGGGGAGGAGCTTCTCCAGCCGCACCGCTGCTATTACAGGGATGTCAAGCCTGCGCTGGGGCTGGTCAAAGGGCTGGCCCACATCACCGGCGGTGGTCTGCCGGGCAATGTGCCTCGGGTGTTACCCGCCAGGCTGGCTGCGCGCTTCGACATGGGCTCCTGGACTGTCCCGGCTATATTCGAGCTGGTGCAGAGCAGGGGCAGGGTGGAGAGGTCGGAGATGTACCGGGTATTCAATATGGGTATCGGAATGGTGGTCTTCTGCTCGGCAGAAGATGTAGATGAGCTATGCCGGATAGTACCGGAGGCAAGGCCGATCGGAGAAGTAGTGGAGCAGAAGGGTGAAGAGCGGATGATCATCACCGGAGCTTGAAAGGAGTCATCTCATGCGGGCTATCTTGAGTGTATCGGACAAAGAAGGAGTGGTCGACTTCGCGCGAGGGCTGGTGGAGCTGGGGGTGGCGGTGTTCAGCACGGGCGGCACCAAGAAGGCGCTTCAGGACTCGGCCATACCCGTGCGCAGCGTCTCAGACCTGACGGGCTTCCCCGAGATACTCGACGGCAGGGTAAAGACGCTGCATCCGGCAGTACACGGCGGAATACTGGCCAGGCGGGACATATCCGGCCACATGCGGGAGCTTGCCGAGAAAGGCATCGGCCCTATTGACCTGGTGGCCGTCAACCTCTATCCCTTTGTACAGACGGTGGCCCGGGAAGGGGTGACGCTGCAGGACGCGCTGGAGAATATCGACATCGGTGGCCCTACCATGATCCGGGCCGCCGCCAAGAACTTCCCCAGCGTCATCGTGGTGGTCGACCCGGCCGACTACGGTGTGGTCCTGGAGCATCTGCGCAAGGGCGAGGTGGGGATGGAGGTGAGGCGAAAGCTGGCGGAGAAGGCATTCCAGCATGTGGCCGTGTACGATACGGCGATCGCCCAGTACCTCAGAGGTGAGGAAGAGCGTTTCCCGGAGGTGATGACCATTGCCCTGCGGAAGCGGATTGACCTGAGCTACGGCGAGAACCCGCACCAGGAGGCTGCGTACTACCAGGAAGAGGCTCGAGGCAAGCCGGGTCCCAGCCTGGTGTCCGCCGCCCAATTGCACGGCAAGGCGCTATCCTACAACAACATCCTGGACCTTGACGGGGCGCTCAATGCAGTGATGGAGTTCCCTGCGCCCACTGTAGCCATTATCAAACACAACGTGGCCTGCGGGCTGTCCAGCAACGACGACTTGGCGGAAGCCTATCGGCGTGCCCTGGCCGGAGACCCTGTGTCTGCCTTCGGCGGCATAGTGTCCTGCAATCGGCCCATTGACCTGGCCACCGCCCAGGAGATCGACAAGACGCACTTTGACGCCATCGTGGCTCCGTGGTATGAGGACGAGGCGCTGGCGCTGTTGAAGCGCAAGAGGGACCTGAGGATCATCGCCCTGGGTGTCGACAGTCTGTCGCCCGCGGACAAGCCGCCGTGCCTCGACATAAGGCGCTCCGGGGGCGGCATCCTGGTGCAGACCCCGGACTTCATCAACGAGAAGGAGTTCAGCCCGCGCACGGTGACGAAGCGGGAGCCAACGGCCAAGGAGCTGGAGGACCTGTTCTTTGCCTGGCGAGCGGTGAAGAATATCAAGTCCAACGCCATCGTTATTGCCAAGGACAACACCCTACTGGGGATGGGCGCAGGCCAGCCAAACCGGGTGGTCAGCGTCCACCTGGCGCTGAGGCGGGCTGGGGAGGCGGCCAGGGGAGCTGTTGTCGGCTCCGACGCTTTCTTCCCGTTTGCCGACGGTGTGGAGCTGGCGGCCCAGGGTGGCTGTACCGCCATAATACAGCCCGGAGGATCAGTGCGAGACCAGGAGGCCATCGAGATGGCCGACAGGTACGGCATGGCCATGGTCTTTACCGGGGCGAGGCACTTCAGGCACTAGCCCCATGTTCGACAAAACGGCCTGGGCGCCAAATATGGGCCCCTGAGCGGCAGCCCGGCACACGAGATACCGCCCCGGAGAAGGGCGTCCTACTCGTAACGCAAGGCTTCGGCCGGGTAAATCCTCGATGCCTGGCGTGCCGGCAGATAGGTCATCAGCAGGGCAGCCAGATAGGCTATCGCGGCAATCACCAGCGTCTGCACCCAGGGGATGGTGAACTCCAGGCCCTCTATCTCTCCCTTGAGGAAGTCTATCACGTTGTGCGACAGCAACAGGGCCAGCGCCACACCGATGGCAACGCCCAGCAGGGCCACAACAGACGACTCCAGCAGGAAGCCAAGCTGCACCGTGCGCCGCTGAAAGCCGATGGCCCTGAGCACCCCTATCTCGTGCCGCCTCTCCACCACCGCCCTGGTGCTGATCACCCCCAGGGCCGCTATGCCAACCACCAGGCCCAGGGACATGAACCCCTGGAGCAGAGTATTCATGGCTGAGCTGGTCTCACCGACTTCGTTCAGAATGTCTTCGAATGACCGGGCCTCCATGCCGTTGGCCAGGAAAGCTGACTCTATGGCCTCGGCGGCAGCCTCTGCGTCGACGTTCTCGCTCAGCTTGAACAAATAGACCGACGGCGGAATGGGGAAGGCCCAGGTCTGCGCGATGGTCCGCTGCGAGGTGTACAGCCCAAAGTTGAAGCTGATAGGCTTGAGGACCCCGATCACGGTGAGGCTAGCCTGCTTGCCTGTAAAGGGCTCCCTCACTTCCACGTCTATGGGAGCCATGTAGTCGTCTTCCTGGCACACTCCCTCCAGGCGGAACTCAGGCCCGCCCACAGAAACAGAGAACTGGCTTTTCGTCGGGACAGCGTCAGCGCTGACAACGGCCAGTCCGGGCTCTTCCTTGAGGGCCTGCCATACCTCCCGGGCTGAACCGTAGCCTTCACCCAGGACAGCAAACTCGTAGGTGTTCGTCTCCAGGTATACGTCGTCCACGCCGAGGACACGGTAGTCGTTCCATTCCTGGTCTGGGGTCCCCGTCTGGCGGGCCTCCAGCGGCAGCACCGACTGGCTGGCAATTGCCTCGAAATCTTCGGAGTTCAGCGTTTCGGACTGTGCCACTGCCTGCTCGATGTCCGGGATAGGGTTGTTGTAGTTGACGGTACCCTGGACATCGTAGCCACCGGAGAACATCTCCACCTTCTTGAACACCCCCATGTTCGCCTCGACGGTCACCGACATGAAGATGATGGTGAAGATGACCAGGGAGAACATGGCCAGGGTCAGTCCGGTGCGGAGACGGTTGTTCATGGGATAGGCGATGGCCGTTCTGAGGGCTGGGGCAAATCCGCGAATGCGCCCAAGGGTGGCGGTAAGTATGCGGAGGAGTACATCCAGGTTGAAGGCTACCACCCAGACCGCCCCGAGCACCATCATCATGCCGGACATGAAGAACATCTCTATCCCCATCTCCAGGTCGCCCAGGAAGTCCAGGGTGCCGATAGGGAGCAGCCACCACACCAGCAGAGCAATGCCAGCCAGGGTGAAGGTCCTTCTTTCACTCAGCCCGAACCAGCGCATCAGCAGCGCCAGCCCTATGATGAGCATGGAAATGCCCAGGTGAAAGGACGATGCCTGTTCAGCGGTGAGACCGCCAACAGAAGACATGAAACCCGCCACGATCAGAAGCAGGGCGAATACCAGCCAGCGCCGTCCTGCCTTTTGCAGCTTCGGCTCAGGGATGTCCCTGATGGCCCTGACGATGTTGAGTCGGCTGACCCTCCAGGCAGAGAAGGTGACAGTAAAAAAGGTAACCAGCATCCCCAGGGTGAACGCCGCCACCAGGCTCCTCGGCTCAAAGTGGTAGGCCAGGTCCAGGGGGCTCTGCTGGAAAATGCGGGCCATGATACCGGCTATGGCAAAGGTGACCAGGACACCCAGCACCACCCCCACCAGCGCGGCTGCCAGGTCGTAGACCAATCCCTCAAAGAGAAACATCTGCACCAGATGGTGCCTCTTGGTGCCCACAGCCCTTGCCATGCCCATCTCCGGTTTCCGCGCCGCCGCCAGCAGTACGAATATGAGGAAAATGAGCAGAAGCCCCGCGGCAATGGAGAAGAGGCCGAACGCCACGAACATAGTGGTGAAAACGCTCCCCGCTTCATCGGCCTCGTCCAGCGCGTCCTGCTTGACCATCTCCACTTCCAGCGGGGTGCCTTCGAGCAGGGGCTCCAATTTTGCCTTGACCTCGTCGCTATAGCGTGCGCCGTCTACCCGGCCGCCCTTGTTGGAGACGTGAACAGTGTTTATCTGTCCCTCTTTGTCCAGGAGCTGCTGTGCCCTGGATAGAGGCATCACTATGACACCAGAAGTGGTGCCTGCCGACGTGTCGTCAACCACAGCCCTGAGCCTGAACGTGACAGGCTGTTGCCCAAGAAAAAGACGGAGCTCATCGCCAGGGTTTGCCCTCAGGTCATCGGCTGCTTCCTTGTCCAGGTAGACCTCGTCACTGCCCAGGTCACCCAGGGTGACAACCTGGCCGTGGTCGGTGGTCATTCGAGTGAAGTCAGAGGCCCGGGCGGGGTCTGGGGCAAACAGCAGGACGCTAGAGGCGTTCTGCCTGGTGGTCACGTCTACTACCGGCGTTCTTTCTCTTATGGAGGCAAGTACTCCATCCACCCGCTCGTCACCTGCGAGCGCCTCGTCGATTTGCCCGAACCAGGCCTGGTCGAAGTAGTTGGGACTGCCGGCGACGCTGGTGCCGCCGGTCACTATTTCGTCCGTGTCCCCCAGGGAACGCGTGGACAACGACCTTATGGTGTGTACCATCGTATCGCCCGTTCCGAAGGCACTGGTAATGATCACCGTACTCAGCATGAGCCCAACGATGATCAGGGCCGTTTGGGCGGGCCGCCTGGGAATGTTCCTGATACCCAGCTTCAGCATTATCCGGTTGCGCCAGGCTAGAACAGCGACCAGCGCCGCGACCATGGCGAAGATAGCCAGGAGGACCACTGTTATGGTGGTCATGGGTACGCCGAAAAGCTCTTGCATGTCAGACCATACCGGTTGGGTGGGTACCTGTGCGGGGCAGTGCGGCTATCATACGCGCAGGGTCTGTCGGTGTCAACAGGATGGCGCCGGACGTGGCCGCACCGTGAGAGACCGGAGCGCGCCGGTGGGTTATGTACGGCACACAGAGACCCTACTATAATTGAGCTGCAGGCAGAGCCCGAAGGTTTACCAGTACGAGCCAACGCGAAACATTTGGCTACCGGGCTGACAGGCACCAAAAGGGATGTCTGGCTGCCGCGAAGGGTGGGGCAGGGGCCATGTGTAGGAGACCCCTTCTGGGGTCGATCGGGGTGGTGGGAGGCCAGGCCCGCCGAGAGGCGTCGTGCCGGATTGGCACCGGACGGTCGAGCCTGGAAAGGCTC
>QMOF01000003.1 GCA_003650185.1 Chloroflexota bacterium
CTATTACACCGGGCAGACCGAATACCCGCATATGGAGCCACCTCCATTGATCTTTCTCATCCGGAGAATGGCCCCTATTCTACCTGTCTACTGTCTCACATGTATCTGAACGAGCTCAGTACAGGCGGTGTAGGTTCACTGGTTGACACGCACCGAGCCCTGGATACAACGCTCCAGATCCCTGTGCACTAGGAATTTGGGTGGTAAGGAGTTTTTCACTATGCCGGCCCTCCGCGGTTGGACGTTCTCACTGGTATGCCTTTTCCCGCCAGATAGCCTTTCACCTGGCCGACTGAACAAGTGCCGTAGTGAAATATGCTGGCGGCCAGGACTGCATCAGCTTTGCCTACCATCAGGGCCTGGTAGAGGTGTGCGGGAGTGCCGGCGCCGCCGCTGGCTATCACAGGCACGGTCACCGTATCCGCCACAGCAGCCAGCAGTTCCAGATCGTAGCCTGCGCGGCGGCCGTCGGCATCCCAACTGGTGAGCAGCAACTCTCCCGCGCCCAACTCCGCTGCTTGCCTGGCCCACAGGAGGGCATCGATATCGGTCATCTGACGTCCGCCGTGGGTGCAGACTCTCCAGCCGGGAACGCGTCCGATATCCGCTCTTCTTGCATCGATGGCAACAACGATACACTGGGACCCAAAGCGCTCTGCCCCCTCGGCTATGAGCCTGGGAGTTTGAACAGCGGCGGTATTGATGGCTGTCTTGTCCGCTCCGGCCTCCAGCATGCGGCGCACGTCACCAGTGCTTCGCAGCCCTCCGCCTACCGTCAGCGGTATGAATACCTGCTCTGCCACCCGCTCCACGATGTCCGCCATGATGTCGCGGCCTTCCGGGGTAGCGCCGATGTCCAGCAGCACCAGCTCATCCGCTCCCTCTGCGTAATACCGGGCCGCCAGCTCCACCGGGTCACCGGCGTCACGCAGGTCAGCGAAGCTCACTCCCTTGACCACACGGCCCGCCGTCATATCAAGACAAGGGATCACCCTCTTTGTCAGCATCCTATTACACTCTCCTCAAGGGCCTCGCCTCCGGGCGCCCTATCCAGAAGTGGGGCTGGCTGGGGGAAGGCACAGGATTGCCCAGACGCCCTATCGTCGGCTGACTGCCCGCCGGTATCCAGGCTTCGTCCAGGTCTGGACAGACCAGCCGAAAGGTTGATTCCTTAGTAGACAAGAAGACAGTGGAACCCTTCACGCCCACAGTGAGAGGCCGAAGCCTAGTCCTATCAATCAGCCCTATCATCTCCTCTTGATGGGCGATGATGACTGTGAAGGGGCCATTCATAAGAAAACTGCCATCTACATGCCGCAGGGTGCGGAGCAATTCCTGCTCTGCCGACGTGAGCCGGTCTATCTGGTCCCGGAGCGGAGGCACCAGCACGTTGGCTGCTATCTCCATCGGCAGGCCATAACTCAGCTATGCCGTTTTGCCGGTAGAAATCGGCAGGATGGTGTAGAGCATGGTGTCCAAGCCTCGCTGCCGGCTCAGGTACTTCGGGATCCAGGGGCTGCGAGCAAGCCGGGTAAGGCTCGTCGGGCACGATGGCGAGCGAACCATCCGGATCGACCTCGCGGAGGGCCTCAGCGGCTCCTATGCCGCCGGCGGAGTTGTCGATAATAATCGAGTATCTGGTCTCCATTCTTTCGCCTCCTGCAGGTCTAGAACGTGCTGTTCCCCAGCGCCATCCAGAGAAAGTTGCCCAGCATTCTCAGCCCATGGCTGCCACTTTTCTCGGGATGGAACTGGGTGGCTACCAGGTTGCCCCTGATCACCACGCTGCACATGTTCACACCGTACTCGGTCTCTCCAGCGATGACCGAGGCATCGACTGGGTCGGCATAGTAGCTGTGAATGAAGTAAAAATACGCCCCATCAGGTATGCCCTGGTACAGCGCATGGGGCACTCTCTGGTGTACCTGGTTCCAGCCCATGTGGGGCACCTTCAAACCGGCTGGCAACCGCCGTACGGTGCCGGGTATGAACCCGAAACAGTCATGCCCATCACCTTCTTCAGTGCGGTCGAGGAGTACCTGCATGCCGACGCATATGGCCAGCAGCGGCCTGCCATCGGCAATGAGCTGGCGTATCACCGGGGACATACCACGCTTCTCTAACTGTCGCATGGTATCGCCACCCGCCCCAACACCCGGCAGAATGACAGCCCGTGCTTCCAGAAGGTCTGGCGGACTGCTGGTAACCGTGGCTGTATAGCCTAGTCTGGCCACCGCGTTGGAAACACTGCGTAGATTGCCGCTACCGTAGTCGACTATGGCTACCATGAGCCTTTGCTCATTATTAATTAATTATTATGCCCAGACCAACGCCTCGATCGGGCAGTTGGCCACTCATGCCTGAGTCTCCTCTCCCGGGCAGAGGTTGCGCTTGATGAGAACGCCGCTGCTCGGGTACGGGTCAGCCCCCGGGGCAGCCCAGCACACGCGTGCCGCAGCCGGGGCAGACCTCGGTGGCGGCTTCGATCAGCCCGGTTGTCCTGTCCTTGGGCAGCGCATCAGCCAAGCAAGAGTACGCGCAAAGCGGCCCATCATAGCAACGGCACTAGAAGGAGAAAGATACGTCGTCATTAGCCCCCACCCGCAGTTGGGGAACCGGGCGAGATGTCTCCCTCTTGTAAGCCTTGACCGGGTTCTTCGGGCACGAAATGGACGGTGGTAGGGTAGATACGGCAAAGGCCACAACTCATGCTGACCTGTCTCATTGGGGCCGGTGGACGGCAACCGGTTGCCGTCTACCTCTTTGGTATTTATACCACTTCCTCCTGCGGTGTGTCAATACCTCAGGCCTGGCCCAGAACATGTCTTCTCCGGCGGCAATCGCTACGGTTGAGTCGGATGCCTTGGGTGAGTCTGCTGGCATGCAGGTTGTGTCCAGTTGGGCCGCCGGGGACGGTAGCGGCGCTGGCGAGCCAGGCGGCTCTTTGCCCGTATCCCAAAGGCTCAGTTGGGGGTAGCCATCATTGACAAAGAGGCCGTGGTGTTATATTTTCGTAATGATCATAAGCTGTTCTTAATATTGCTGGAGGTAAAAGCAGCGGATTAAGGGTGTGCCTTGGTGATGACAAACTCTTAGCCAGGAAAAGGAGCCACATGGAGAAGAAAGCAGGATTCTTAAAGCGGGCTATTGGGTTCTTTATCCACCCTCTGGGTGGTAAGGGGAAGAGAGAGGAACCGGTGGAGGAGATTCCGGTGCCGAATGTCCCTCCCGAGCGGCCCAAGAGACAACTGTGGGGACGGGAGTTTTCCCTTGTGGATGAAGGGCTGGCTGAGGATCAGGTGGTGGCCTTTGTGGAGGGCTTGATGGCCAAGTGCAGGGGGTTGGAGGAGCAGCAGAGGCACTTCCTGTCGCTGGGGTCTCTTACCGAGAGGGCGGCTATCGAGGCCGACAGGGCGGCTGCGGGCATCAAATCCAGAGCGAAGGCCGAGGCTGAGGCAGAAGCAGCCAGGATCATAGCAGATGCCAATGAGCGAGTGCAACAGATGATTGCCGAGGCCAAGAGGAACGCTCAAGAAGCAAGTCGCGAGGAAGTCCAGAACATCCTACAGACGGCCCTGAGGAAGGCGGCCATTGTTGAGATGCAAGCCAAGCAGCAGGCTCAGATGTTCCTTCTGAGGAGCAGGGATGCAATTGAGGGCGACCTCAGGGAGGAGGTGAAGGAGGCGTACTACCGACTTCTGTCAAGCTTGCACAATGTGCTTGGTGAGGGCAACAGGATCGAGCTGGAATGGAAGAACAAGACCAGCGAGCTGCGGAAGCGAGACACTTTTGAGCTGGAGGGATATGAAGCAGTGCGGTCTGCCCTGAGTGCAGAGATAGCCAGGACATCGCCGTTGGTCAGTGGTGAGTTCGAGACTGGGGTGGAGATGGCGGGCTGGATGGGGAAGACGGGCGAAGGCGGGTAGATGGTCGATCCAAACAGCGGCGGCCGGTCGGCGATGCAGAAAAGCGTTTAGGCTCACCCGAAGGGAGGCGCGATGCAAAACAGATCAAGGCGTTTGTGGGGGCAGGAGATAGACGTCGTGAGGGGCGGACTGGACGAAGGGCAGGTCGTAGAATTCGTCAGCGACTTGATGGCCAGATACAGGTCCTTGGTTGAAAGGCAGCAGCACTACCTGTCCTTGGGCATGCTCTCTGAGAAAGCGTCCATGGAAGCCGACAGGATGGCTTCGGACATCAAGTCCAGGGCCAGGGAGGAAGCCCAGATGGAGGTGGCCAAGATTGTTGGGCAGGCAAACCACAAGGCACAGGAAATGATCAGTGCGGCGAGGAAGACAGCGCAGGAGGTCACCCGCAATGAGATGGAGAACCTTCTTGATGCCGCCCGGCGCAAGGCCAACGTCATCGAAACCGAGGCTAAGCAACGTGCCCAGTTGTTCCTGATGAGGGCCAGCACCGTCATTGAAGAAGACCTCAAGAGCCAGTTCAGTGGCGTCTATGACCAACTGTTATCGGTTCTGAGGGAACTGCTGGGCGAAGGGCACGATATAGAGGCTGGGTGGAAGGGCAAGCTGGTGGAACTGTGGAAGAAGGAGCGGCTGGAACTGGGAACGTATGAGGCGGTACCGACCGTTCTCGCAGCCGAGATTACCAGGAGTGCTCAACAGGGCGCCCTCTTGAGTGAAGCCGAGGTTGAAGTACCCCAAGCAGAGGTCAGGGCGAAGGAGGAAGAGGTCTTCTTTGAAGCTGCCTCCAAAGCGGATATGCTCGACCTGAGGCAGCAGGAAGCGGCGAGCAGGGGAGCAGGCAGCGCACCGTCCCGAGGTGACGTGGAAGTCTTGCCTGAGGAGCCTCCTCGGACCAGGATAGCCGCAGAATGGCACGCTGCAGAAGCGGGAGAGGTTGCCAGCCAGAGGATGCCGGAGGCGCCACCAGAAGAGGAGCGTACCCAGGAGCAGCCAAAGGTGGCGTTTGTACCTCCGGAGTCTACAGCGGAGCTGAAACGAGAGTCGAAAGGGGCGCCGAAAGGCGCAGCGGCCTACGAGGGGGAGATTGAGGGCGAGGTGGACATAAATCTGGTGCCGCCCGTGGAACTGTCTGTCATGTCAAAGCTCTACGGCGAGTTGCAGGGGAACCCTGACATGAGAGTCCTGCGCACGGTTGGCTCGTACGAGAAGGGTACCACGATAACGGTAATGCTAGAGAAGCCGACGCGGTTGGTGGATATGCTGCAGAGGATCCCTGGGGTGGAGTTGGCCTCAGGTACGCCTGCAAGGCACGGCATCCTCAAAAAGGCACTGGGTGGCCAGCAGAAGGATCAGGGAAAGGTCACCATACCGCTGAGAACCAAGCCCTAGCCAGTGTGGCGTAGCCCCCTGGCAACAAGCACCTGCCGTTTATCTGCTCAGCTTCAGCCTGAGAGATGGTGAGCGATGGCCCTCTTTGGAAGTGCAACGCAGCGGCGGAGAAATGTCGGCGAGATGCTGGTCGAGGCGAAGCTGATCACCGATGACCAGCTTAAGCTCGCTCTCGCCGTGGCACTGCGCGAGGGCCGAAGGCTGGAGCACGTCCTTGTGGAGCAAGGCCTGGTCAGCGACCAACAGTTGGCCATGTTTACCAGCCTCCAGTTGAACGTTCCCTTTGTCAATCTCAAGAAGCAGCCAATTGAGCCTGCAACACTGGAACTGATTCCCGAGCCGGTGGCGAGGAAGTATGGTGTCGTCCCACTGAGCATGGCCGATGGGGCTGTGGTGGTGGCCATGGAAGACCCCGCCGATGTTGAGGCGATCGACGACCTGTCACTGATTACGCGGAGGCGGGTCGAGCCGGTGGTGGCTATCCCCTCCGATATTCAGGAGGCGATTGACCGCAGCTACCGGTCGGGGAGCGAGATTGAGAAGCAGTTTGCCTCGATCCCGACCCGGGCTCTGGCTCAGGGTATCCTAGAGTCCAAGATATCTGCTGACGCAATTGCCCATGCGCCCATCGTTCGGGCGATCGACCTTCTCATCAGGCAAGCGGTAAGGGACAGGGCCTCGGACATCCACATTGAGCCGGAAGAGGACAGCCTAAGGGTGCGCTACCGCATCGACGGCATCCTTCATGAGGTGCTCTCTCTGCCGACAAGCGTTCATGCGCCGCTGGTGTCGCGTATCAAGATCATGGCCGGCATGAATATCGCTGAGCGGCGTCGGCCCCAGGATGGGCAGATCACCTTCGCCCTGGGTGACAGGGATGTCGATATTCGCGTTGCCACTGCCAACACCGTCCATGGCGAGATGATGGTCCTCAGGCTCCTGGACAAGAGCTTTGCTTTCCTGACGCTGCCAGAACTGGGCTTCTTGCCCGAGTCGCTGGAGCAGTACCAGGCCATGCTGAGGATGCCTTACGGGATGGTGTTGACCAGTGGACCGACCGGTGCTGGCAAGACCACCACCCTCTATGCTTCGCTGAATCAGCTCGATAGCGCGGGGCGCAAGATCATCACCATTGAAGATCCTGTGGAATACCATTTTGCCGGCATCAATCAGATACAGGTCAATCCACAGGCTAACGTGACTTTCGCCAGCGGCTTGCGGGCGTGTATGCGACTGGACCCCGACGTCATACTGGTGGGCGAGATACGGGATGCGGAAACGGCCCAGATCGCTATCCAGGCGGCGCTTACCGGTCACCTGGTGCTTTCTTCGATCCACGCCAACGATACGGCTGGGGTATTCTTTCGACTCATTGACCTGGGAGTGGAGCCTTTTCTGGTGGCTCAGGCAGTGGTCGGTGTAGTGGCCCAGCGCATGGTGCGTCGCGTTTGTCCGCACTGTGCCCGTCCGGTGCCGGCTGTGCCGGAAGAGAAAATGGTCTACGAAGAGGAGTTGGGAGAGGAGCGAGAGGAGTTCCTGTACGGGAGTGGGTGCAACCTCTGTGCCAACACGGGTTATCTTGGACGGACGGGCGTCTACGAGGTCACCACTGTAAGCGAAGCGATCAGGAGGATGATCTTGGGCAACCTCGGTGCTGACGACATCAGGAGGCAGGCCCGGGAAGAAGGCACGGTACCACTTTGGCGGTGCGGAATGCTGATGGTGAAAGCCGGGCGCACGACGCCGTACGAGGTCATGCGCAATGTGTTCACTGTGGGCTAGCTGGAGATAGATGGCACACATACTGAGGCTGTCCCAGTCGGCAAAGGGGGCGACCTACCGCTACGTGGCCCTCAACCGTGACAACAGGCTGGTCAAGGGTAGCATCAAAGCTACCAGCGAGGCCATAGCCGGACATCTGCTGACACAGAATGGACTGAAGCCGGTCAGCCTTGAGGTGGTGCCGTCAAGGTTCGCTCTGGAACAAGCGCTGCCCTCCCTCTTCGGCGTGAAGCGCGAGGAGATACCGGCTTTCTCACGCCAACTGGCTACGCTGCTGGAGTCCGGCATCACCATCACGGAAGCCCTGGAACTGATCCACCACCAGGTGGGCAGCCGGGCCTTCAAGAAGGTGCTTGTGACCATAATTGAGGACTTGCGGTCAGGCGTTTCTTTTTCGACGGCTCTTGCCAGGCACCCGATGGTCTTCGACGAAATCTACTGCAAGACCGTGGCCATGGCGGAGCAGACGGGCAGACTGGAGGTCATCCTCAAGCAGATGGCCGATTACCATGAGAAGCAGAGGGAAGCAAGGAAGAAGGTTAGTGGCGCTCTGACCTATCCAGCCATACTGATCGGCATGGGGGTGGTCGTGGCCGCGGTCCTGCTCACCACGGCTCTGCCTTCGCTCGTCGGTATGTTCGAACAGATGAACGTCGATTTGCCGCTTCCAACGAAAGTCCTTATGGGCATGAACAGCATCGTCCACAATCATGGGAAATACATTGGTCTAGCCCTGGCGGTGCTGGTGGTGCCGGTGGCGGTGGCCGCAAGGCGGCCGGAAGGCAGGGCCTACCTCGATCGTATGCTCCTACGTGCACCGGTGATAGGTGCTCCGATCCATTCGTCAGAGATAGCCCGCTTCAGCCGGACGACCTCAGTGTTGCTCAGTGCCGGGCTGCCGCTCCAGGAGATCATGGAGATGATCCCCATGTCTGTCAGCAACCAGGCCATCCGCCGATCGCTGGCCAGGGTGGAGGAGGACCTAGTCCGGGGGGAGGGCCTGTCTCGGCCGATGAGCAGGGACGATCTGTTCCCGCCTCTGCTGGTCCAGATGACCATGGTAGGCGAGGAAAGCAACACGCTTGACTCTTCTCTGGCAGTTGCGGCTGACTTCTACGAGGCTGATGCGAGTGACAAGATCAATGCCATGGTAAAGGTGATCGCGCCTGCGGCGACCATAGTGGTGGCCCTGCTGGTTGGCTTCATGGCCATGGCGGTGATCATGCCGATGTACAGCATAACCGGCGCCTTCGATTAAGGTTCGTCAGGAACGAAGGTAGGAGCAAGAGAGTTAGAAGTTGCGCTGGCCTGTACCGGGGCCTCCCTGCTCCCGGGCCGTTAGCTCAAAGTATACGCATTTTCATCACCCAATCACCCTTTAGCAGTATTGCCGGGGGATACAGCGCCGCGTAAACTCCCCCAGGGGGTGTCCACCAACCTGAAGGCAGGGACGCTATGAGGGAGAGACTGAGAAAGCTAAGGAGGTCGCAGGAAGGGTTCGGTCTGCTGGAGACCATCGTTGCCCTGGGCATCGTAGGTGCCATGGGTATCGGCTTCGTGACCGCCCTGGCTACCACTTCCAAGGGCACCGGAATCTACAATGAGCGTTCCCTGGCAACAAGCCTGGCCGTCTCCCAGTTGGAGTATGTCAAGAGTGTCGACTATCGGCTGGACGGCGACTACCCGGTCGGGATCACTGTGCCTCCCAACTACAGCCTCGTTGTGGAGACGGCAGTGTTGCATGAGGCCAGACAAGAGGTAAGCGTGAAAGTGTTTCACCAGGGGGACTTTGTGCTCGAGATGAAAACTCTGAAGGTGGACTGGTGATGAGAGTTGCGCATGATCAGGCAGGGTTCACCCTTGTCGAGTTGTTGGTGGCTACCGCGGTATCGGGTCTACTGCTTGCTCTGGCGGTGACCATCACCTTCCAGACAACCAGTGTGACGATGAGTAGCAGTGCTGACATTACTGCCTCTGAGGACATCAAGCTCGCCGTCCGTCCCTTCATCAGGGACCTGCGAATGGCTCAGTCCTCAAACCTGGTGGATGGAGCTGACCCAATAGATCAGTTGATTCTGGATTGGACAAGCTGGTACGACGAGAGCGGCGAACTGAGCGCGGTGGAATATCACTGCGAATACGTACTCCTGGAAGGTGAAGGCAAAATAGAACGCAAGCTCTGGAAGCACTATGACAGCAAGCACCCTGGCGACCCGACGTCAGTCAGCACCCACGGCAAGTACATCTCGGACATCGAGTTCTCTCGCGTCGGTCAGCTTGTGACAGTCACCATCAGCTCGTCGCCTGAGGACAGGGAAGAGACCGAGGAGACCATGAGCTACCAGATCAGTATGCGTGTCATGGAGGACCCGCAGCAATGACACGGCGGACCACGGAACGGGGACAGGCGCTGGCGTTGGTGCTGATTGCACTGGCGATGGGCACAACTTTGATCGTGCCTACACTCAGCTACATGGCCACCGGCTTGCGGGCGCAGCAAATCAACGAGGACTATCTAGCTGGGCTGGAATCTGCTGATGCTGGCTTGCTCGATGCCATCTGGAGGATACTGAGCCAGGCCGTGCTCCAGGAGGTCAACGAAGAAGGCTCTTACGCCTACGACTTCGAGCTTGGCTGGAAGAGGTGGCCGGTGACGATAGAGGTTCCTTCTATCGGCGGTAGCGAGTGGCAGACGATCAAGAACAACAACCAGTGCAAGATAGATGTAGAGCCCAACTGGGTCGGGGCTGAGCTGACCGAGGACATGACCTTCTATTACGTCGTGCGTCTCCGCATGGTGCACTGGGACGTGGTTGAGTTCTGCTTTGAACTGCCTACGGGTCTGGTCTACGTCAGTAACTCGGTCAGGACCGCCGGCCCTGAGAGCATAAGCACAATAGACCCCGACGCCGAGGTTGACGCTCCCGACTCCAAGTACTGGAGGACCAAGTCGCCAGCCGGTTGGACTGACATGATATCGGGCGCCTTCCTGGAGTACGAGCAAAGACCCAGAACCATTGTCCCGGGCGTCAAGTATCTGATCAAAGAGTGGCACATGCCGGACAAGCCCTGGACGGAGATGAACAGCGGCACCAGTAACGATCTGAACGGCATCTGGGGCAGCGCGCCCTCCGGCATTCCTGTTGCGGTGGGAGATGCAGGTACCTTGCTGCGTTACACCAATAACTCGTGGAATCAGGTCGACAGCGGTACCACGGAGACTCTATGTGATATCTCGGGTAGCTGTGACACCGATGTCTTCGCTGTGGGCCACGAAGGGACCATTCTCCACTACGACGGCACCGGGTGGCAGTCAATGGAAAGCGGCACTACCGTTGACCTGCGCAGTGTGTGGGCCTGCTCGAGCAGTTGTGTCTTCGCCGCAGGCCCAGGGACAGTCCTGCACTATGACGGCACCTCCTGGAGTCCACTCGGCGACGTGACGGGTGACCTGTACGGCGTGTGGGCACGCGCATACAACGACGTCTTCGCAGTGGGCAGGGATGGCGCTATCATCCACTACAACGGCGTGTCCTGGAGGTCAATGGATAGCGGAACGACCAATGACCTCTACGATATTTGGGGCACCACGGGGAACCGCGTTTTTGCCGTGGGCAGCGAGGGTACTGTCTTGCAGTTTGACAGGGGCGTCTGGAGTGCCATGGACAGCGGTACTACTGAGCAACTCACTGGTATCTGGGGAAGGGACTCCGGTGATATTCTTGCCGTGGGGAACGCGGGTACTATCATCCACTATGATGGCAGTGCCTGGACTGAGCTCACCAGCGGCGCAACCGAGGACCTGCGGGATATCTGGGCCGACTCCGACACCGACATCTACGCCGTGGGAATTGATGGCACCATCCTCCACTACCATAGAGTACAGAAGCTAACCTGGATTCCGGAATTCGGCGCCACCGGGAACGATACCTTCATCATGGTTCTCCAGGCGAAGGGTATGCCGTCCTGGGGCCTGCACTATGTCTATCCCGTGTTCGGCGACGGCGTATCCGTTTATCCGCTCGAGCCGACCGCTGCGCTGGCATCGGCCATGTACAACATATTGATTGACTACGGCGGGCAGACGATCTCTGCGGTCATAGCGATCACCGCTGAGGGTATAAAGCTTATCTCTTACACAGTGATAGAATGATGAACGCAAGGCCGGTCGTGACGTGCTTCCGGGTTTGGGAAAGGCCGCGTTAGGCGTGTGCGTTCGGTTTGTCGGCACCGTGCAAGTGTGGTTCGGGCTGGAATCGCGTGGCCCGCGGGGGCAGTGAGCTGTTTATATCAGCGAACGGGGTAGAAAGGGAAGCGAACGCTTCTGGTTCATGCCTGGTCTGCGCCGCATTCCCTTCGGCAGACGAGGCCGGCATGACTAGGCGGTTCGGGACATGATTATTGGCCGGGGGTGGGACTGTGCGAAGCCTTGCCCGCCCCAACCCGTGCCAGAGATACGGGCATAGACGGATGACAGAGCGACTCCGCTTGTTGAAGAACGAGTTTTGGCGGGTGGTGATGCCCATCATCATCGGCCTGCTGGCGATTGTCCTGGCGGGCCTGGGCGTAATCTACTATCAGCAACAGCGGGAGCAGAGTGCGCTGGCAGAGCAGAAGACACTGCAAAGCAATGTGATTGAGTCTTTCACCGAGAGGGAGGCGGCATTCGAAGCGGAGCTCGAGCAGACGCAGGCCGAATTCAACTCAATGGAGGCCGCTTTTCTAGAAGAGTTGACAGAAAACGATGTCTACAAAGCAGTCCTACTGCTGGCCCAGGACGCCAACGTTACAGTGGACATGAAGCCCGGATCTGAGACCACCGAGAAGGTAGAGGGTATCGAGTATCGCGTTTTGAACTTCACGTTGAGCGTCAGCGGCGGGTACTACAACGTGCTTAGTTTCATTCAGACCCTGGATTCCCAGCAGACGTTGCTAGGATCGCTGATGGTCAAAGGGTTAAGCGTGAAGATGTCGTCAAGTGACACCAGGGCCAGCGTGGATTGCAAGGTCTATGCCTTGTCTTGAGAGTTGGATAGCTCGATGACGTTTGTCTCAACGTTGGGAAGAAAGACTGTCACCCTGGACATAAGCTCCAGGGCTATCAGGCTGCTGCTGATGAGTGCGAAGCGGGTGGAGAAGTTCGCCAGTGCGCCGCTGGAACCGGGGCTGATCGAGGACGGGCTTATCACTGACCCGTTGGCTCTGGGTACCAAGGTGAAAGGGCTGATGCGGTCCAGTGGCATAAGCGGGAACCGAGTGGTGGCCAGCGTCAACGGTACCTACTCCGTCTATCGCGTGCTGAACCTGTCTGAGGAGGCCAGGGAACCACAGGACGAGAAAGTGCTGGACATGGCGGTCAGTGCCATGCCTGTAGCTGCGGAGCAGCTCTACATCTCGTACCAGGTGATGCCCGATGGGCAGGGACGCCAGACGGCTTTTGTGGTCGGCCTGCCGCGAGACATCGTGGATGCCGAGGTGCAGGGTCTGAGGGCAGTGGGGGTCAACCCGTACATACTCAATCTGAAAGGTCTGGCGCTATGGAAGCTGGTTCAACTTGAGCACGGCGTCATTGTGAACATGGAGGCCGACAGCCTTGATGTGGTTCTGATGGCGGGAGGCTTCCCACAGGTCATCCGCACTGTGCCAGTACAAGACAACTGCGACCTGGAGGACCGAATAGACCGAGTGGTGAGGATCCTGCGGCAGACGGACGGTGTCTACGGGTCACGCCAGGTCCGCAGGAAGGCAGAGGTTGATACCCCGCTGGTTCTGGCCGGCCCGCTGGCGGATGACCCTGCTGTTGTGGGTGCTCTCCGCAGAGTCGCTCAGTATGCCATCCTGCCTCTGCTGGTTCCGGTGGAGTATCCTGTAAGCATGCCTGTCTCGCACTACGCTGTGAACATCGGGCTTGCCCTCAGGCAGGGAGCCAGCCCCTGTGGAGACGTTAAAACATATGCATAGGTTCCTCGAATGGCACAGGCAGGCGAGCAGACCAGAGGCAAGGCTCGATCTGAACGTCCTGCCGGAACGCTACCGCCAGGGCAGGCTGTCTCCAGGGCAGGCAGCGCTGATCATTCTGCTGGTGTTCCTGATAGCGCTGGTGGTGCCGGTATACCAGGCGGTGTCCCGCAGCAGGGAGGAGACCTCGAGCCTTCAGCTTGAACTGAATGCCCTCAACAGCCAGGTCCAGGCGATACACTCCAGGCAGCAGAGGCTGGCCCAGCTTCAGACGGAGATAGCCAAGTATGAGGCAGTCCTGGGGGCGCGGGGAATGACCAGCCATTATTTTCAACTGGTTGTTACTATTGCTGAGGTGGTTCCAGGCGTTTACCTCAGGAACGTGAGCATCAATCAGAACCAGATAGTCCTGAGTGGGACGGCTGATAGCTACGAGCCGGCGTTTGACTTTTTCACGGCACTGGAACAGCGGACAGAGGACTTCTCTTCGGTGAAGTGGGGGCAGATCGGGCTTACTACGGGGGCCGACGAGGTGCCGTTCGGCATCACCATAGACCTGGCACAGGAGTGAGCTGGCAAATGTCCGCAGGCGGTAGGGCATGTTGACCGGGGCGCGCTGTCCTGATGGTGTGGGGGCGGGTGGGCTAGCGTCGGCGCAGCCGGACGGCAGCCAACGAACCGGCAAGAATGATCAGAAGCCCGGTGGCAATCCAGGTATAGAAAGGCACTCCGCCACCACCCGTGGCCTCGGATACCTTGATGTAGCCAGACCTTGTCTTTGTGGCTTCACCCGAAGGACCGCTGACTGTCAAGGAAACAGTGTAGTTGCCCGCCTCATGGTATTTCCAGGTCAGTCTGCCATCTTCGGACTTGGTGTTGGCCGTCCACTGGACTGTGGTGCCGTCGCCGAAGTCCCAGGTCCACCTGGTGGCATGACCTGTTGACAGGTCGGTGAAGGTCACTTCCTGGCCTACCTCTACCTCCGTGGGCGTGGCAGAGAAGTTGGCCTGCAAGGCTACGGTGCTGAAACAGGTTTCTTCAGACCACGCTGACCAGTTGCCGTAGCGGTCCTGGTAGCTTACTCGCCAGTAGTAGGTGGCACCGTACTGGAGCACTCCTGCCGGTATGGTCAGTTGAGTCAGGTTCCTGGTGTCAGTCCCACTGTCGTACACCGGGGCCGAGTAATTGGCCGAGATGTTGGTGATCTGCCACCAGGTAGCCACATGTGTATCCCTCACATCTGGATCGGAGAAGGCCGATGCCTGGAGTGTGAGGGTCAGGCTGGCGATGTTGGCGGCCTCGTCCGCCGGAGCGATATTGGCGGGTTGCCTGGGTGGTTGCGAGGCAACGGTGGCGAAGGAGGTCTCAAGGGACCAGGCAGACCACATGCCGTACCTGTCCCGGTACTTCACCCTCCAGTAGTACTGGGTGCTGTAATCGAGTACATTGGGAGGTACGGGCAGGCGGATCAGGTTGGAGGTGTCTTCGTGGGTGTCGAAGATGACCTCGTCAAATAGCATGTCGGTGGCGATTTGCCACCGGGAGGCGCTGTGGGTGTCTTCCACGTCGGGATCGGAGAACTCGGATGACTCCAGATAGGGCGTCAGGCTTATCGCAGTAGCCCCATTTGAAGGGGTGATATTGGAGGGCCCGTTCGGGGGTAGTGGGGGCAGAGTGGTGAACGACGTCTCAACAGACCAGGGGGACCATCTGCCGAAGCTGTCCTGGTACCTGACACGCCAGTAGTATACGGTCGCGTAGCTGAGCACTCCCGAAGGTACCCTTATCTCAGTCAGTTCGCTGACGTCGACACCGCTGTCCCAGACCGCGGTCTCATAGTCGCCTGGTGTAGTGGTGATCTGCCACCGGGAGGCGTTGTGCTCACTCGTATCAGGGCCGAAGGCCGAGGCCCTCAACTCCGTCGTGAGTATGATGTCCTCCGCGCCATCTACTGGTGCCGTGTTGACCGGCCTGTTTGGGGCCGAGGCCTCCGGTTGGATCACCCCCGATGCGGTTGTGAAGCACGTTGCAGCCGACCACTCAGACCACTCACCGTAGTTGTCCTGGTACCGCACCCTCCAGTAATAGGTAGTGCTGCTACAGAGTGTCCCGAGCGCTACTGTAATAGATGTCTTGTGGGTCGTGTCAGTGCCGCTGTCATGGATCACGGCGGCAAATGCGCTGTCGCTAGCTATCTGCCACCGGGAGGCCCCGTGGGTGGCTCCTCCGTCTGGGCTGGCAAAGGGGGAAGCAGTGAGGGTGGGGTTCAAGGCCATGTCGACAGCACCATTGATTGGCTGCCCGTTGACCGGGGTGATAGGCTTGGCTGAAGCTATGGTGGTAAATGAGGTCTCATCCGACCAGTGTGAGCGCTCGCCGGCGCCGTCAATATATTGAACGCGCCAGTAGTAGGTGGTGTTCGTGTACAGGATGCCGTGAGGTATGGTGAGGCTAACCTTGTTGCTTGTAGTCACGCCGCTGTCGAACACAGGGCTGGAGTAGTCTCCCGAGATGTTCGTTATCTGCCACCGCGAGGCGTAGTGAAGGTGGTCGTCCTCGTCGCTGAAGGCGGAGCTCCTGAGTGTGTGTGTCCGGCTGATCTCAATGGCTCCGTTCACTGGGGACTCGTTGACCGGCTTGACAGGGGCCACTGCCTGGACTGCTCCTGGGTCAGCCAGGGGCCACGCTGTGGCCACCAGAAGGGCCAGGAGCACGCACACAACGAGGAGCTGGGCTGGTGATGCCTTCTTTCTAGGTGCGCAGTTCACAGTCAATACCATACCCTATTGTAGGGTTCGAAGTAATATAGCACACTCGATCCCGATTGACTATGACTGTTCGGATAAAAGTTGGTCGCAACCAGTCGAGGCCACGCCAGAAGCACTGATGGGCGCGCCGAGTGTATCGCTAGGGATCACCGGAGTGAGCCAATAGGTCAGTGCTCTGAGGGTGTGTAGCTCTGGCCGTGGGTGAGACTGGGTGATTGCGTGGACGCGGGTGTCCTGGAGTACCACGGCGAGGCTGCTTTGCCGGCTGGGGGCGTCTCGGGGATTATCCATTGAACGGTGGCGCTGTTCTTGAGGACAGACGCCACGTGGTTGTCGTAGCACAGTTGCTCCACCAGAAAGGTGACTCTCTCATAACTCAGCACGATATCGCCCCTATCGCTAACCGGGGAGGTTGAGACTACACGGCATTTCTTGAGTCCGCCCAGGCCGATGCCAACCGCTTTCAGCACCGCCTCCTTGGCTGTCCAGTAGCGGAAGAAGACGTCCCAGGTCTTCCCCCCGCCCAGTTGCCATTCCTCGTCGCTGGCGACGTAGGCGAAGATGGACTCGCTTCGGGGCGTCACCTCCTCAATGTCGATACCTACCGGGTCCTGGGTGACCACCGCTGCCACGTATCTGGGCTTGTGGGACACAGACCAGTAGTGACCATTGCACGGAAGGGGCGCGTCGTTCTCGCCTTTGCATAGCTCTCCCAGGGTGACGCCTGTCTTCTGCGCGCTCAGGTCCAGTGCTTGCCGGGCTACTCTGCTGAGGAGAATCGCCTTCTCTCTACTGGGCAGGTGGTGTTCATACTCGGCGACGGGCAGGATCACAGGGTAGATGACCACTGGTCTGCACCTACGGCCTCATGGCCTTCTTGATGACGTCTTCGTTGAAGTAGTTGACCGACATGCCGGCGTCCACCACGATGCCCTGGGCGTTGATGCCGCTGGAGCGGTTGCTCAGCAAGAAGGCCGCAGTGTTGGCCACCTCTTGGGTGGTCAGGCCCTTCTTGCGCAGGGTCAGTTGCTCGCCAAAGAGGTAGTAGTCGACATAACCTGGTATCCCGGCTGATGCAGAGGTCTTCAGGAGCCCGGCGTTAACCGAGTTGAACCGTACCTGAGAGAAGGAACTGAACGACTTGGCCAGGAAGCACACAGTGGAGTCCAGTGCCGCCTTGACCGGTGACATTATTCCGTAGGGCTCGGCCGCCATCCTGGTGGTTGAAATGGATATGGTGACCACGGAAGCCCTCTCGTCCAGAACATACTTGAATGCGTTGGCGATGCTGATCAGCGAGTAGCAGGAGATGTCAACCGACTGAAGGAAGTCCTTCTTCTTGGTCTCGTGGAACGGCTTGAAGCCTTCCTCGTAGTTGGCGAAGGCAATGGAGTGAACGATGCCGTGCAGCCTGGGGTGCTTCTGCGATACGTCCTCGGCCAACCTAGTAATCTCGTGCTCCCTTTCGACATCGCACACGTAGATGTCCGCCCCGGGAAGAAGCTTCGAGACGCTCTCCCTCCTCTGCGGGGAGCGAACAGAGTAGACCACCTCCGCTCCCGCCTCCGCCAGCACCTGGCCCACGGCGTAGGCCACGCTCTTCTTGTTAGCTACGCCGAACACCAGGAAGGTCTTGCCCTCTACTCCCAGGAAGTCCATGGGTTGTCCTCCGTCTGCCCTAAGAAGGCGCTTGTGCCAGCGTGACGGCGAACTCTACCGTGACCGCTGTCTTTCCCGCTACCGACGCTTTACCCTTCATAAAATACGCGTTGCTAACCTTCTCCACCAGCTCCGCTTCGATATCCAGCCTCTCGCCCGGCCTGACGATGTTCT
The DNA here is from genome assembly GCA_003650185.1 of Chloroflexota bacterium. Taxonomy (GTDB): domain Bacteria; phylum Chloroflexota; class Dehalococcoidia; order UBA2247; family RBG-13-53-26; genus B9-G15. The sequence continues at coordinate 17,660 of QMOF01000003.1, forward strand.
TGAACTTGGCGTTATTGATCCGCGTCAGGACGGGGATACCCTGTGCCATGTCGCTTGACGCCTCCATGATCTTGGAGAGAAGTATGGCGCCCGTCTGGAAGATGGACTCGCAGATCAGCGCTCCGGGCATGACCGGCTGCCCGGGGTAGTGCCCCTGGAACACGGGCTCATCCGGACTTATCTCTTTCTCTGTCTTGATCTTGTTTTCGCCTACTTCCACTATCCTGTCAACGAACAGAAAGGGCGGACGGTGAGGTATGGCGTTGTAGATCTCCTCCATATTATAGTCCTCCGGTCACTTCGAGAACGGCGCCGTTAACGTACGAGGCTTCCCTGGAAGCCAGGAAAAGGACGCAGGCTGCTACCTCTTCCGCCCTTCCAAATCTCTTTGCCGGTACCTGCGCCGTGTAAGCCTTGCGTACTTCGGTCGACAGGTCTTCGATCAGTTCGGTGGCAATGAAACCAGGCGACACGCAGTTGACGGTGATCCCCCTGGTGGCCACCTCCTTGCACAGCGACCTGGTCAAGCCTATCTGGCCTGCCTTGGAGGCGGCATAGTTCGACTGCCCCTCCCAACCGAACTTCCCCATGGGCGAGGTTATGGTGATGATACGCCCGTATCGGTTCCGCATCATGAGCATTACGGCGAACTTGCACATGTGAAAGACGCCGTTCAGGTTGGTGTCTATGACGTCGTGCCAGTCGGATGCCTTCATCATCCCCAGCACGGAGTCCTTCCGGATACCGGCATTGTTCACCAGGACTTCAAGGGTGCTGTACCTGGACTCCACATACTTGTAGAACTGCTCTACCTCTTCATACCTGGCCACGTCGAACTTCTGTACGTCGATCCTGTCCCCGAACTGGCTGTGGGCCTCCTTGAACTGGGCTGCTGCCGTATCATTTGAAGCATAGGTGACGATGGTGTTGGCACCAGCATTCAAGAACCCCTCTGCGATGGCTTTGCCGATGCCCCTGGTGCCACCGGTGACAATGACGGTCTGCCCGCTGAAATCAGACATATCTGCCCTCCCGGAATAGCGGAGTCATGGTCTCAAGTACTTGTCGGCGTTGTTGGCTACGATGACCCCGTAGTTGGCCGCGCCCAGCCAACCGGACATGATGATGCCCACGGAGCCGGTATGAAAAAGGCCGGGCACCTGTTCGTTAAGCCCCATGCTGACTCTGAGCCCCTCGAACTTCGTCCCGAACGAGGTGCCGTTCGGATGGAGCGTGTAGCGCTCGAATGTCTTGGGCGTAGCTGCCTCCACGTAGTCGGCCTTGTTTCGGATTCCGGGCACGTACCTTTCCAGTGCGTCGAGGGTCGATTCGATCAGGTCTTGCTTGGAGGCGCGGTACTCGTCCTCCGGCAGGTATGCCCAGTCCTCGTAGTTGGCGTTGGTGGAGGCGACGATGGCGTACCTGTCGGATCCGGGCCTGATGTCAGGATAGTAGAAAGAGTAGGTGCGACTGGTGATATTCCGGCTCCGCAACATTTGCGCGTCCAGCTTGTCAGCCACCGACGTGAACAGCAGGTCGCCCACGTAGTCGATGGTCTCGCCCTTCCTGATGCCGATGTAGACCTGGCAACTGCTGTTGTTGAGACGCACCTTTCGTGTCTCCTCAGCAAACTCCTTGCTGAAATGCTCCTCGCCGACCAGCCGCTGGACGGTAGCCTTGACATTGGCATTCGAGATGACTGCTCTGGCCTTGATCGTCTTTCCATTTGCCACCACCCCGGCAACCTTCCCGCCTTCGACGACAATCTTCTCTACCCGCGCCCCGGTGCGGATGTCCACGCCGTTCTTCTTCAGCTCCGCCTCCATCATACCTATGATCTTGTCTGTGCCGCCGCGGAATATGTAGACGCCCCTGCTCAGGAAGTTCGAGAACACGATGCCGTAGGTTATGGCCTCATCGTCGAGCGTCGAGCCATTGGCGTAGGCTATGGGCTCCAGCAGGAAGCGGACAACGTCGTCTCGTCCGGGGAAGAACTTGTCAAACATCTCCCTCGTGGTCATGGTGTGCTCGTCGTAGAAGTTCATATTCTTGATGGTGGTGACGAAGCTATCGACGGTGTCCGCCGGGACCTTGAAATAGTCCTGCATGGTCCGTTTGAAGTCGTTGGTGTCGTAGGTCGTGGTCAAGGAGAACTGCGGGTTGTCGAACCGGATTCCCTTGATCTGGGTAATGCAGTCAGCCATCTCGCGGGTCCAGTACTTGCGGCAGGTCTTGACCATGCCGTACGGGAACCCGTGGAGAGACACATCGAAGATATGGCCGCCCTTTCTCTTGAACCAGGTGGCCAGGCCACCAAGCTTGTGGTGATGCTCCAGAAGCAGGACCGAGTAGCCGTCCTTGGCCAGCATGTTGGCCGCCGTCAGGCCACCGAGACCGCTGCCGATGACGACGACATCATATTGTGGCTTGGTGCCTTCCAGCGAGTCCGTCATACGGTCTCCCCCTACGTCTTTTGCAGGACATGAAGATTGGCCATGGAGATGCCGCTCAGCATGGAGCCGACGATTCCCAGAAAACCCTGGTCGGTGCCGCAGAGGAACAGATTGTCCAGGTGGGTCCTTCCATCCTTGACCTTGTTCGGTGCTCCGTAGACAGCGCCGTTCAGGTGACCGGTGTACCTGTAGATTGTCTTTGGGGTGAACATGTCGGTGAAAACAATGCAGTCTCGAAAATCAGGAACAAAGCTCAACGCCTGTTGAAGCGCCTTCTCCTGCCAGGCGGCCTTCTGCTCGCTGTACTCTTCTTGGTTCAGGTCGTTCCAGCGCTGGTAATTGGCCAGGTTGGTTATCCTGATCATTCCTTCCGGCAGGGGCTTGTCGAACTTGAAGTTGTTGGGGCAGCAGATGACGCCACTGGAGAGGTCGACCAGGTCCTCGGGTCTCTGGTAGTGGAACTTCTCGGAGGTGTTGAAAAAGGTGATGGTGGTGTCGTAGCCCAGGTGGGCGGGCTCTCTATCCAGTACGAAAATGAATTCCACCAGGGAGATACGCCCCTCTTCGCAGTTGAACCTGGCCGGATCGTAGTCCGACAGCAGTCTCAGTGTCTCGATGTAGCCAATGGACGATATTATCCGTTCGGCCCTGAGTACCTCACCGTTGTCGAGAACCAATGCCGTGACCTTGCCGTTGGACACCTGCAGGCTTTGCACGCCGCACTTCAGTCTGAGGTGGCCGCCATGACTCTCGTACTGCCTCACCAGCGTGTCCAGGATCTGGCGTATGCCAGCTTGCGGACGGGCGAAGCCCTCGTGGTAGATGCCCTTGAACATGATGACGAACTGGCCGAACTCGATGTCATTTTCCTGGGAGCTGCCGTAAAACATGAGCGGGCAAAAGAGCATCTCAACAAGCAGAGGGTCGGTGATGTAGGAACTGACAATCTGGCGGGCCGATAGCGGTTTGGCATCCAGCGCCAGCTCGTCGTACTCGAAGATGGTCTTGACCAGCTTCTGGAAGTTGTCGATTTGCCTGGGGAAGTTCTCCCTCACTTCCTGGACAAAGAGGTCGAAATCGTTGCTGAACCGGAGGCTTTTCTCGGGGAACCTGGTCACCGAGACACGCTGTTGGCGCAGGTCGAAGTCCTCTGGTCTCAGCTTGAGTTGCCTCAGGAGCTTCGGCAGTGGTGTCAGCTTGACGCTCCTGGGAACATAGTTGGTCATAGCGTGGAGACCGACATCGATGTCGTGTCCTTTGCGCCGGTAAAACGAACTCAAACCCCCAACGCGATGGTGTCTTTCAAGGATGCAGACTTTCCTGTCGTAGTAGGCGAGCCTGATACCGGCGGCGAGGCCGGACATCCCTGCTCCAATGATGATAACGTCGTAGTCCACGGCTAAGCTCTATGTGGAGTCACTGCAAGCAAATCGCAGGCTATGGAGGCGCCCAGGCCGCCGCTCACTTGGCGGAACGGGGCCCGGCTGCTGATTGCACTCTGGTGCGCGATCGTCTAAAGGTCCTTCATACGCGGCTCCAGGTAGGCAACGGAGCTGTCCAGTGTTGCCAGTTGCTGATAATCATCTTCCGGCACCTCGATGCCGTAACGTTTGCGCAGTTCCATGACTATGTCCAGGAAATCCATCGAGTCCAGCTCAAGCTGGTCTCTGAATGGGACATCACTCTTAATGTCGCTCAAGTCCTCATCGGGCGCGATTTCGGCGATGATGTCCAGGATGACAGTCTTGATTTCCTCTTTCGTCATGTAGGCGCCTCCATTTCTTTCGGTGCAATCCTCGGTTCAAGAGCTGTTTTCCAGTCTCTTGACGATGACCGTTGAGTTGATCCCCAACATGCCGAAGGCATTGTTGAGGATGTAGTCGATCCTGCCCACCTTCCTGGGCTCATTGAACACCAGGTTGTCCAGGGCGCAATCGGGGTCCAGGTTGTCGATGTTGATGGTGGGGTGGACGGTCTGGTCTTCGAAAGAGGGCAGGTTACCGGCCAGTTCCAGAGCAGCCGCCGCGCCCATAGCGTGGCCGATCATGCTCTTGGTGTTGTTGATGTATGTGTTTGGGCAGCCATCAAATACCTGTCTGATTGCCTGGCACTCCTGGGGGTCGCCTTGGGGGGTGCCGGTGGCGTGGGTGCTGATGAGGTTGACATCACTGGGGGACAGTCCGGCCATCTTCAAAGCGAGTTGCATGCATCTGGCCTGACCTTCCGCGTTGGGAAGGATGAAGTCGAAGGCGTCCGAGTTCATGGCGTAGCCGACCACCTCTCCGTAAATTCTGGCCCCACGTGCCAGTGCGCCGGCGAGCCTTTCCAGGACGAAAACGCAGCCGCCTTCGGAAACGACGACACCGTTGCGGTCCCTGTCGAAGGGGCGGCAAGCTTTTGTTGGGTCCTCATGCGATGCCAGGGCACCCTCGCTCCTGAAGCTAGCGAAGGCTCCAAAGGCGTGAATTGTCTCTGACACGCCGCCAGCCAGAGCCACGTCCACGTGGTTGAGCAGCAACATCTGATAGCCCTGGATAAGGCCGATATTGCCCCCGGCACAAGCAGCGCCTAGAGTATAGTGCGGGCCGGTGATCCCCATGTTCAAGGTGACTTCGCCGGCCGGGTTGTTGGCCACTATTCTCGGGTTATAGTGGTGGGAGACATACCTGGTGTCGTAGTCGTATTGCTTTATCTCGTAGATTTGCTTTTCCGTGTCTACGTTGCCGTGCTCGGTGATGCCGAGAAAGACGCCAACCCGCGACTTGTCCAGAGAATCGAAGTCAAGCCCTGAGTCGGCCACTGCTTCCTGGGCGCAGTATATCGCAGTGGAGCCAGCCCGGGTCCCGCGACGCAATTCCTTCTTCTTCTGATATTTTAGCGGGTCGAAGTCGCACACACCGGCTATCACCTCGCCCATGTAGCGTACATCGAACTTCCGTATGCCGGACTTGCCGTTGAGCAGGTTCTGGCGAAACTCTGCCAGGCTGTTACCGTTCGGCGCTGCCAGTCCGACTCCCGTTATTACCACTCGCTCTTGGCTCGGCACCCTTGCACTGTTCACGGAATTAGCTGTCAGTCCGGGCATTTTCTGCGCGATCTGGCGCTACCATTCGAGCCCCAGCATAATCGAGTTTAGGCCGCTCCCGGCTGCCATCATGACCACCCTGTTGCCGGGATGGAGGAACCCTTCCTCAATTGCTATTGCCAGCGAGATGGGAAGGGAAACGGAGCCGATGTTTCCGAGGTATTCCACTGTGGAGAAACCCTTTGACTTGTCCAGCTTGAGGGTATCAAACAGCAGGCTCTGATGGACGGCACTGACCTGGTGGGTGAAAACCCTGTCGACGTCATCGCCTGTCCATCCCATCTCGCGCTGGAAGGCCTCCCAGGTTTCAACGGCCAACGGAATGCCGTTTCTAAGGATTCCCTCGAAGTTGGCGTGCATGCTTGGGAAGCTATCGGGGTCGAAGAAACATGTATCAGAGTCGACTCGGCAGAGATCGTTGTACTGCGAGGCGCTTCGCACTACGCCTCCGATGATTCTGTGATCGGCCTTCGATACAGAAGAATGAGTCAAGACAACCGATACGGCACCACATCCCATGGTGAGAGAGGCGAAACCTTCTTTCAGCTTGCGTCTGTCAATGTTCTCGTCGCTCAGAAGCTCCTGAATCGTGGCATCTGTAAGCCGCTTGGAGCTCTCACATCCTACTATGATACCCGCTCTTACCTGCCCTAGCTCGATCATGTTTGCCAGGGTTATCATGCCATTGACGAATCCGAGACAAGCATTGGAGATGTCGAAGATGGTGGAGGTGGGAGGCAACCCCAACTGATCATGCACCAGAGTGGCTGTCGCCGGCTCCAGGAAGTCACGGCTTACCGAAGTGTGAAGCAGACACTCGATGTCGTTCTTGTCGACCCCGGACTTGGCTATGGCCTTCTCTGCGGCCCTGACACTGGGCTGGCTCGGTGGTGTTCCATCCTCCCAAATGCGGCGTTCACGGATGCCGGTCATAAGCTCCAGGCGCCCGTACGACCGGTTGAACTTCTGGTAAAGGGGAGCCAGTCTTCTTTCCAGGCTCTCGGACGTGACTACCTGGTCCGGGATCTCAAACCCGAACGCTTCTATACACACCTTCTTGTACTTCATGCCACGAAGCCCTTACAGTCTCAGACTCTCCCCCGGTATAGACCTCACCCCCCCCGCTGTCTTCGATACAGGCCTTGCGCTGGCTGGCTCCCGCTTGTCTTGGGGACTCCAATGGGGGTGACTTCAGTCGCCGGCTGGGCCCTCCGGTCGTCCACGTATTATGAGAGTGGGAACATGGAATCTCAACTTGACGTTCTCCCATCTCTCCTCTGATCCGGGAGGGATTGCCTCATCCGGGATATACTTGCCAAGTCCGGCCAGGACCGCACATACTTTCCTAGAGTTGGCCACTGTGTCTGGGACATACTCATCGAGAGCGATAATACCTAAGGTCACAAAACGCTGTGGGATGTAGCTTACATGGCTGCGGATAATGGCGCTGATCACCTTGGGGGGTACACGTTTGTCCAGCAGGTTCATGTAGAATCGGAGCAGTGAATCGGGTACACACCTGTCAATCACCCTCGCAGCAATCGAAAGCACCCAGAAGCAATACAGCCTGGCTGATGGCCGCAAACCAACAGGGACTCTCCCATGGTTCACTACCTCGATGGCTGCTGGTGACGTAGTATCCTGCTCCATCGTGCCAACCGCATTTTGTGGTACCTACCAGAATTACCATGTTTCGGGGATATTGTCAACGGTGACTGTCTTCAATGACGCTCCGGGCCGGCTGCCAGAGTTACGTCCAGCGGCTTGGCATTGCGCTGCTCCGCAGACAGGCTCCAGTGAGCTCGTTCAGATACATGTGAGACAGTAGACAGGTAGAATAGGGGCCATTCTCCGGATGAGAAAGATCAATGGAGGTGGCTCCATATGCGGGTATTCGGTCTGCCCGGTGTAATAGGGC
>QMOF01000004.1 GCA_003650185.1 Chloroflexota bacterium
GCTCCTAGGCACTGTCTACCAGGTTGCAGGCGCAAACCCTGTTTTCATCCTTTGTGATGCTGGCTGACCAGCCTGATAGATTGTGAGGCCACCGCAGGCGGTCGAGTCAACCGCTGATTTGGAGAAGATCCGAGGGTCTCATGCCAGAGCAGGCCGCACGAGCGCCGTCTCGACGCCCTCCTCCGCGTATGCACCCTTTCAGTCCGGCTTGGCTACCGTAACCGCAGCACCAACCACACTTTCACTGCGGCCCCTGGCTGAGCTGCCGCACCTACTGAAACCACGAGCGAAAGGGGGGAGCAGGCCCGCAAATCTAGACCCGCTCCCCCGCGACGTCACCTGGCTTGACCAACCTTACTCTGCCTGGCACCAGCTCCAGACTCCGCTCGAAAGCAGCCTCAGGCTAACCGCACCAGGTCCTGTCCTCTTGAGACCTGGCACAGTGTTACACCCCGGTTAGCTGTCACGCGCTTCGGCAAACGAAGCCGGGAAGTACTCTCCAGCGTGCACGGCTCTTATGCCAGCCACAAGGTCCTGACCAGCAGCCCTCTTCGGGATGAAGCCCCGGGCTCCAGAGTTCCTGGCAGCGACCAGGTTCTCTTCCTCGTCATATTGCGTTAGAACCAGCACCTTGGTGTACGGGCATTCTCTGATGATTCGCTGCGTTGCCTCCAGCCCGCTCATCCTCGGCATAACCAGGTCCATCAGGGCCACGCTGGGCAACAACCGCATCGCCTTGTCTATGGCATCCTGTCCGTCCACTGCCTCGGCCACTACCTTGATATCCTTCTGCAGACCGAGAACCGCGCTGATGCCGTCTCTCACCATTGTGTGGTCATCGGCAATCAGTACCGTGATTACCCTGCTGGCACGTGCCAGGACCGTCTGGACCCGCAGCACCAGGGACGAAGGTTCAACGGGCTTGGTGACGTAGTCGTCGGCCTCCAGTTGCATCCCTTCATACTGCTTCCAGCCCCTTGACGACCGCTGCTCATACGGTGCATCAATAACCAGCAACGGTATGTCTTTGCGGCGAGGATGCTGCTTGAGCCACTGATACAGCCTGAATGAGTCACCGGCCGGGCTCAGCGTGCCCAGCAGGATGGCGTCCGGTTCGGGCTTCACCATCCCTTCCGCCTGGGCCCTGGTGAAGGCGGTCGCCACCTGGTACGATTTGGCCTCGAAGGTCCTTCGGCAAGCCTCCACAAAGTCACGCTCGTCGTCCACGATCAGGATTCTCTCATTGTTTGCCATCTTTCCATACCTCCTTGTACTCGATTCCATCGGGCCAGATGGGTCCTGCCAGCGCCGTAGCCGCGGCGTGCCGATCAAGCGCCGACGCTGATCAGCTCGGCCCTTTCCAAAATGTCGGGGACGATCTTCTCATTGCCCACCGCCATAATGTGCACACCGTGGCATAGCTTCTCCTCCTTTATCGTCTTCACGAATCTGGCAGCAATCTCCACGCCCTTCTGAAGCCCCTTCCCCTTCTCCGCAGTTGCCAGCTCGTCGATGACCGGCTGCGGTACCGTTATCCCAGGGACGTTGTCATTCATGTACCGTGCCATCCTGGCTGAGGCCATCACTATGATGCCAGCCAGTATCTTGACATCAAACTGGGAGGCATACTGCATGAACCGGCGAAGGCTGGCCAGGTCAAAGACCCCCTGAGTCTGGAAGAACTTGGCACCTGCCTCGACCTTCTTGTCAAACTTGATAAGCTGCGGCTCAATGAAATCCGCCCCCGGATGGACCGAGGCACCGAGGCAAAACTGAGGTGCGCCCTTGAGCTCGTTGCCGCTCGTATCCGTTCCGGTTTCCATCAGCCTGGCCGTCCTCAGCAACTGCACCGAATCAAGGTCGAAGACAGGCTTTGCCTCCTTGTGATCACCCACGTCAACGGAATCTCCCGTGAGGCAGAGAACATTGTGGATATCCCGCGAATGGGCGAAAAGCAACTCTGCCTGTAGCGCCAGGCGATTCCGATCGCGGCAAGTCACCTGAAGGACCGGCTCCCCGCCCTGCTCTTTCACCAGAAGACATCCGCCGATGGAAGGAAAGCGCATCACCGAGCTCTGGTGATCAGTGACGTTTATGGCATCGACCTTGTCCTTGAGCAGGTCTATATCATGGACCAGCCCGGACACATCGCAGCCCTTGGGTGGGCCGACTTCGGTGGTCACCACGAACTCGTTGGCATCGAGCTTCTCTTCAAATGATGACTTAGCCATTGTTCCCTCCCACAGCTACTTCTGCCTTGCTCACGATCCGTCTCGGTCGGGGGATGACGCGGAAGTTCCGGGGCGGGTAGTAGCGACGCATGTCCTCGAGCCGGTGCAGCTTCTCCAACCGTTGGTAGATCAGGACCCAGGCACAGTCCATCTCATTATTCGCCTCACACTTGCCATTCTTGGTCCCGGCACAAGGACCGTTAAGAATGCCCTTGGCGCAACGGGTAATGGGACAGATACCAGCAGTCTCCGCCAGTCGGCAATCGCCACAGGCAGCACAACGTTCATCCCAGACACCCCACTCCTTTGCCATACCCATGAAGGAGGTGTTCACACCGGGAAGCACGGGCAGAGTGGGGAAGCGCTCGGCTATGGCCTGAACGCCAATCCCGCAACCCAGTGAAAGGACGGCATCGACCTCCCTAACCCTGTCCACCAGCGCATCTAGGAACTCGGCGTCGCATTGTCTCTTCACAGTGAACTCGAGGAAGGTATGCCACCCCTCTCCGCTCCTGGCCTCCATCGCTCGCAGTCCAGCATGAAGCAAAGCCACCTCGCGCTCTCCTCCAGCGCCACAGACTGTGGCACAGGTGCCGCAGCCTACAATGAGGACCCTTTCATAGGGAGCGATAGTCCGCCGAATCTCCTCCAGGCTCTTTCGTTCTGCAACTATCAACTTCGCACCTCCTGCATCAGTATCGAAGCCAGGTAGAGAGTGCCTATTCGCTGGGCAAAGGCATCGAGTTGCTCCGCGGCAGTACTGCCGTTGTGGTCGCTGGGCACAAGAACCTCTATCCTCTCCGGTTCAAGGCCTATCTCGGACAGCACTCTCCTGGCCTTCTCAACACGCTGCCGCACCCAGAACTCGGTGTTCTCCCTGGCACACTGTTCGCCGCAGCTAGCGATAAACACCCCTTCCGCCCCCATCTCAAAGGCACGCAGTATGTGATGGGCTTCTACGTTGGCTGTGCACAGGACCGGCACCAGCCAGATGGATCCGCCAGCTTCCCTCCATAGATCTGAGAGTGACCCCGTGCCAAAAAGCCCGTACTGGCAGCAAAAGCCCACCACAAGGGGCCTCGGTTTTGTTTGGGCCGCCGACCTGAGCACGTGCTCCAGCTCCCCGGCCACCTGGCGTCGATCGTACGGCCGCCGCAGCACAATTGCCCTGGCCGGACATTCGGCGACACACACACCGCAAGCCTGGCATTGGTCAGCGGGAATACGGACAGCGCCAGTGGCATCCACGTACGGCACATGATATGGGCATACCCTCAAGCAAGTGAGACACGAAGCGCATTTATCCTGAAACAGTATCTCGGCGCCAGCGCCGCAACGAAGGCACCTTCTGGCCTCGTTGACGGCCGCCTCCCAGTCATAGACCATCTCGATCGGCGTGAAGTCCGCCGTCCTGGCCTCAGGGGGGAGGGCGGGCGGCTCAATCCTGCCGATCCTTCTTATCATCTCGATGGTCTCGGGACGCAGGTCGCCCACAAGAGTCTCCCTGCTCTCAGCAGCGTCCTTCGGATACCGGTGCTGGAGATAATCGTCAATGCGCCCCGCAGCCTGTCGGCCTGCGGCCAGTGCTTGCACAACCGTCGCTGGGCCGGTGACGGCATCGCCACCGGCAAAGACACCCACTCTGTTCGTGGTCAGCGTAACCGGGTCAACCACAATAGTACTACCCTTGCCAACGCGGACGCCGAACCCACCAGGCATTTGTGGAGCCTGTCCGATAGCCACCACCAGGGTATCGAATTCCATCTCAAAGTCACTACCCTCAACAGCGACAGGCTGGCGTCTACCCCTGGCGTCCGGTTCGCCAAGCTCCATTCGGACGCAGTTCACCTTCAGGTAACCGTCTTGGCGCCTGATCTTCTTCGGTAACACCAGGAACTTGAACTGCACCCCCTCTTCTAGGGCCTGCTCCACCTCCACGTCGTCCGCCGGCATTTCCGCCCGGCTCCTCCGGTAGAGGATGTTCACCTCGCGGGCACCTAGTCGTATCGCAGTCCGGGCCGCATCGATGGCCACGTTACCACCACCGACCACCGCAACCCTCTCCCCCAGGGAGGGCTTCAGACCTAGATTCACTTCACGGAGGAACGTGGCCCCGTCGATTACCCCGGGGCTTTCCTCGCCGTCTATCCCCATTCTGAGACCCTGATGCGCACCAACCGTCAGGAACACAGCCTTGTAGCCCATGTCGAACAGCAGATCGAGCGACACCACCCGGGCGTTTGTCCTGATCTCCACTCCCATGCGCGCCAGTCGCTCCACCTCGGTGTCCAGCACCTCACGAGGAAGACGGTACTTGGGGATACCAACACGCAACATACCCCCCAACTGAGAATGGGCCTCGAAGACAGTCACCAGGTAGCCCAGCTTCCTCAGGTAGTAGGCACAAGCCAGACCCGCCGGACCCGATCCCACTACAGCCACTCTCTCATCGTGAGTTGTCTCGGCCTCACACTCGACCATCCTGTCGCCACCGAACTCTACCGCGAACCTCTTCAATGCCCGGATGGCCACCGGCTTGTCTACCTGAGCGCGCCTGCAAGCATTCTCACAAGGATGGGCACACACGTGCGCACAAATAGAGGGGAAAGGGTTGCCGCTTCTTATCACCTGCAAAGCCTCCATCACGCGCCCCTGGGCAGTCAGGCTGACGTATTCTCTGATGTCCATATGCAGGGGGCAGGCAGCCTGACAGGGCGGGATCAGGCTGTGGTCTTCAGCTGCCCTCTTGGGGCGAGCGAGGTGATGATTCTCAAGATTATGTATCGCGAATGACTGCATGGGCCACCCTCCTTACAAGGCACACGTCTACACAAGTAATGGTACGGGTATGGTGACGTGGGGGACAACAGAGAACCTCACAGAACAGTGCGCCGTTTACCACGGGTTAGCCATGGGGAAAATGCCTGAATGCTACCGGGGAAATGCCTGGGTAAGCCTTGGGGCTTGCCCCAGCCCAAGAGATTACAGGGTAATGACGCCCTTGCGGATGGCGAACTTTATCAGTTCCGCCCGGTTGTGGATATTCAGCTTGTTCATTAGGGTGGTCTTGTACCATTCCACTGTCTTGGGGCTGACTACCAGCATCTCTGCTATCTGCTTGGCAGTATACCCCTCGACAACCAGCTTCAGTACTTCCCTTTCCCGGTCGGTCAGTTGCTGGTAGGAGTCCCTTTCGGCCGCTCCCCCAGTCTTCATCTGACACTCCTCCACAAGGGCCGAGGCCGCCGCAGGAGACAGGTATGAATTGCCCTTGTAGACAGCCTGGATAGCTGAGGCAAGCTCAGGGAAGGCTGAAGTCTTGGTGATGAAGCCGCGCGCGCCCGCTTCGATGGCAGGAATAACGTAGTCACTATCGTCATACTGCGTGAGTGCTATCACCCGCGTCCCGGCGAACTCCTTACGTATCCGGCGAGTGGCGTCCAGCCCCCCCATGATGGGCATCGACAGGTCCATGAGCACCACATCTGGTGCAAGCTGGCTCGTCTTCTCTAACGCCTCCCTGCCGTTTGCCGCTTCACCCACCACTTCGATGTCCGCCGCCAGCGCCAGCAGTGCCCGAATCCCGTCCCGCACCAGCGTATGGTCATCAACTATCAGCACCTTGATCTTCCTCATCTCCCACAACCCTTTTGAGCGGAACCTTCACAATCACCCTGGTGCCACGTCCCGGCCGGGAGTCGACGCGGCAGAACCCTCCAACCAGCCTGACACGCTCCTTCATGGTGAACAGGCCGGCCCCCCGACCGCTGGGGTCAACGCGCGTCAACTTGTTGACATTGAAGCCTTTCCCATCGTCTTCAATAGAAAGGAGACAGCGGTCCTCATCACAGTGCATCTCTATGCGGGCGTTCTGAGCCTCGGAGTGCTGCAAAATGTTCCCCAGTACACCCTGGGCGACACGGAACAGGGTCACCTCAACTTCGGGGCGGTACCGTTCCGCCACGCCGGTGAATTCCGAGGTTACGTTGATGCCGTGGGCCTCAAGGGTGTCCTTGGCGTAACGACGTATGGCCGCCGGCATTCCAAACTCGTCCAACAAAGTGGGTCGGAGCTCCTTCATCAGCTTCACGATCTCGTTGCCTGCGTGGACTGCCGTGCTGTGCGCCTTCCTGAGCCGGTCCATAAGCTCATCATCCTGTATACCCTTCGCCTCAGCTATGCCTATGGCCGCCTGTAGACTGAGAGACAGGCTGGTCATCGATTGGCTGGTCTCATCGTGTAACTCTCGAGCGATCCTCCTGCGCTCTTCCTCCTGGGCTGTCAGTGCATGCTGAAGAAGCGCACGGTATCTTTCCCCGGCTCTGGCCAGGCGCCCGTACAGCTTCGTTTGCTCAATAGCGGTACCAATCTGGTAGCCTATGGAGTTGAGCAGGTATACATCATCCTCGCTGAACCGGCCCGGCATGTGGCTGGCCACATTTATGACCCCCACCACCTTGTCCTTTGTCTTCAGCGGGACACTGGCCAGGCCCTTCAGGCCCTCAGTACTCACCAGGTCTCGGTGGGCGACTCTCTCATCGTGACAGAGGTCCTCAATCAGAATGGGTTCCCCAGTCTTGGCCACCTGCCCGGCCACGCCTTCGCCCAGCTTCATCCGCACCTTCTCAGCATAGCGGGCGGACAGCCCCCGGTACACCCGGTAGCTCAGCTCACGGTTGTGTGCATCAAGGAGAAGTATCCCCCCGATCTCACCACCCACGACCTCAAGAGCCACATCCAGTGACAGATTCAGAATGGTGTCCAGGTCGGGCAACGCGCTGACAGCCCCAGAGATAAGGCTCAAAGCATAGAGATGGTGATGCCGCTTCAGTATCTCGGTCTCCAGTTCCCGCTCAGCAGTAACATCCCTTCTGAATTCCGCGACAGCGCATATCTTGCCGTTATGGTCTCGCACGGGATGCATGACAATCTTCACGTACTGCTTGCGGGTATCATCCCCACCCCCGGGCTGGGCGGCGTGAACAAGTGTCGCCGAGCTACCAGTTTGCAGTACCTTGGGAAGAGGGCACACCCACAGAGGTGGACCGCACGGGGCACTCCTTCCCTGACACGCCTCATAGCACGCCCTGTTCACCATCGCCGGTGCTGTCTTGGCCAATCTCGTAAGCATGGCTGAATTGGCGAACTGTACCCTGTACTCGCCGTCCACCACAACAACTTCGTCTTCCAACATGTCGGCCAGCTCCCTCACGCCTGTGTCCAGCCACGAAGCCCCTGTCACAGGCTGGCCAGCCCTTCCGCTTTTCGCCTCACCCTGACTACACATCACCCTATCCTCACGACCCTGTACAAGAGATGAATAACTAACTAGCTATTGTCCTATGCGATCTTCAGTCCCTCGTGGTCTAAGGATATAGGACGCCCCCACCAACTGTCAAGCCTGCGGTGGACGACCCGCGTGGAAGATACAAGGTGGGATGCCGACGTGAGAGACGGCAGAGAACCGGACAGTCACCTCGCCCACCCCCTCACCCCCACGTCATCGCGCCAGACTAGAAAAGGAGACTCGCTCCCCCAATGAACGCCCCCAGAGCGATGCCCAACAAAATGTACACTATCCAGCCCACCACCACAGTGCCGATGGCGCGCCATGTCGAGAAGTCCAGCGCCTGCCTCACAGCAATCACTCCCGCGACCAGACGCCAGATCGACGCGACAAACAGCACCAGTCCTCCAAGGAACGGTACAAAACCGAAGAAACCAAGGACACCCGGCGAGGTGGCAAAACCCAGCGTCCGCGCCATCTGACCATAGTCAGCCTCTGTGTCACTGGTGGCGAAGATACCCCTTCCAACCAGAAGGGTCACGGCTGCCCATACCAGCCATCCGAGTATGCCGCCCCCGAGTCCTATAAGCAATCCACACAGCAGCCAGAGGCTCCCCTCACCATCAATCAGCGCACTCAGCCCGGTCCCGATACCTCCTGCCAGGCTGACAATGACCACCACCGCCAGCGCGTGGCCATTAGCTGAGCTATCGTGCTCCACCTCCTCGTACAGATCGGGGTCAAGTTTGGCTGCCCTCACCATGCTATCGATCAAAGACCCGGAATATGCCATACAGCCCTCCTCTTGGGCGAAGTCTACAAATGCCTAAAGAAAGTAGGAAAAGAGCTTAGCAGATCAGTTAAGAAGAAGCAACACCAGGAACCATCAGCGCCCAGCCGAACCGGACGACCCCGCAAGGAAGCCTCACATCATCTCCTTGTCGCTTGCCTCGATAGCCCGATCAATCTCCAGCTTGAGTTGCGGCGGCAGCCCTTCGATGTCCACGCTGAGAAAACCGCGCACGATGGCAGATGTGGCCTCATCCTCGCTCAGGCCGCGCGACATCAAATAGTTGATTTCCTCCTGAGCTATCTTGCCTACCGCTGCCTCGTGGGACATCTCCACCCCGACCGCTCGCCCCTCCAACTCCGGTATGGCATGAATGACACCACCGTTCAGTATCAGCCCTCGACATTCAAGATGGGCCCTGATGCCAGCCACCTCTCCTATCAAGTGGCCCCGAGCAATCACGTTGCCGCCGTTGCTGATTACGCGCGACACGATCTCGCCCCGGCTGCCCGGCCCCTTCAGGTATATCCGACCGCCCAGATCGTGCGCCGAACCTGGAGAACCCACAACAATGGTGTAGAATCTGGCCACCGAGTCTTCCCCAACCAGGTGGGTGGTAGGGTACATTTGCAGGGAGCGCACCGGTTTCATGCAGATGTAGTTATTCACGAAAAGCCCACCTTCCTCCACCTGGGCCACCGACCTGGGGCGCACCAGCACCCCCTCTGCCCAGTTGTGAATCATGGTGAAGCTCAGCCTGGCATTCCTTTTCACGAAGAACTCGGATATGCCCACATGAACGCCCCTCTTCAACCCGGGTGCAGTGGTGCAGCCAGTGATGATGTGCAGCTCAGAGTCCTCTTCAGCCACAATGATGTTGTGAACGTTCTGCTGAAGCCCATCCTTGTCCAGATAGAGGCAGGCCTGGATGGGGTACATACTGCTGGCGCCCGGAAGAGACCGAATTACGTACCCGTCGTGCAACTGTAGTTCAGCAGCAGCCGTGTACTTGTCTGCATCGACGGCTACCAGCTTCCAGTAGTAGTCACGAATCCACTCGTCGCGCTCAAGAGCAACCCGAATGGGCAGCACCTCAATGCCCTCCTGCTTCACGCCACAGTGGACCACCGTCGTATCTTTCTGAAAGTAGGTACCCCCTCTCGTCTGCTGGGTGACATCAACCCCAGCCATCTCCAGTCGCTGCCGCTCCGCCTGCGGCACCATGCACAGCTCTTGGTCGGCAAGGTACTGATGAGGTACCGGTGCAGTCTCATATTCGCCCAGGTCGATATCAGGCCCGAGCGCAGCCTTCTTCCCTGTAGCCTTGCGCGCTCTTTCCCTTAGCTCGTCTTCATCGCGCATTTGGCGCATTCCTCATATCCGCACTCGCTGATCCAGTTCAGGATTTCGGCGGGGTTGCCACTGCAACTCAGCACGCCATCGTAAAGCACATACCCTTTGTCGGCAGGTACGTAGTCCAGAATGAACCCGGTATGTGTAATGATGAGCCCCATCTTGCTCCGCTCGCGCTTCACCTGCGACATTGCCCTGGCATTGCCCGGCTCGCGCTCCTTCTCCAGCAGGACGGCAATTGCCTCTCCCACCAGCGCTATGTTCTCCAGGTCCACCCCCGATTCCGGCTCATCAAAGAGGACGAGGTCAGGTCTCTGTGCCAGCAACTGGAGCAACTCCGAACGCTTGATCTCCCCCCCTGAGAAGCCAGCATTGATGTCCCTGTCTAGGAAACTGGCGAAATTGAGCCGACTGGCCAACTCCTCGGGGTCAACGTCCGGTCGTCCTCCAGCACAGATATGCACCATCTGCCGCGTCTTCACTCCGTGCACGGTAGGTGGCCGCTGGTAGGACATGCCGATCCCCATCTTCGCCCGCTCGTTGATCGGACTGTGGGTAATATCCACGCCTTTGAAGACAATCCTCCCGGCGACGACCTCGTACTGGGGATAGCCCATGATGGCCATGATAAGAGAGGTCTTTCCCGACCCGTTCGGGCCGAACAGCACATGGGTCTCGCCCGGCTTTATCTCCAGGTCGATGTGCTTCAGGATTGCTCTCCCGCCGATATTCACCTGAAGGTCTTCTATCAGTAGCATCACACCCCTCCCGAGCCCATCATGTGCTTCTGATTGTAGCCAGTCGGGTCACACAACACAAGCGACCTCCCCCGATCCGTGGATCATACAGAGGGCTTGAGTATACCATTGAGATGAATTGCACCCACGAACTGGGCTACGTTTCGCCGACCGTGCCCATTCTCATACAGCCACGCCTCCAGGATTGCACCAACCAGACCCCGATGGTCTACGTGGGTGTCGGGTGCCCCCACCGGACCCGAAGCCTTCCACCCCGACGAGCAGCCGGCGGCCCCGTCAGGTCAGGGACCTGACAGGCACCGAAAGGAATGCCTGGCTGCCGCGAAGGGTGGGGCAGGGCGCGTGTGTAGGAGACCCCTTCTGGGGTCGATCGGGGTAGTGTGAGGGGGCCAGCCCACGGAGAGGCGTCGTGCCACGTCGGCACCGGACGGTCGAGCCTGGAAAGGCTCTCCTACAGGGCGTGGCATGTGTAGGAGACCCCTTCTGGGGTCGATCGGGGTAGTGGGAGGGAGCCAGGCCCACGGAGAGGCGTCGTGCCGGATTGGCACCGGACGGTCGAGCCTGGAAAGGCTCTCCTACAGGGGGATGTTGGGGGTGGGTGCCGTGGTGTAAAAGGCAGGCCCGATGAGTGTCAGGTCAGGCATCTGACACCGTGCCCGGACGGCTATGCGGCTGGTGGGGTCAAGCAGGGTGGTGGGTTCCGCTTCGCTTTACCCACCCTGCCGGGCTGAACCGTGGGATATGGAGGTTTGGGGGAAAGCACCGCACTCCCGGTCAGGTTTGGCCGACGTCGGCCGACCCTACCCCAGGCACGTTTCTGTCCAGCGAGGGCTGGTCTGAGATCTGTCGCTCACGGGAACGAGCGCCAGCGTGTCCAGGCCACGCGAAGGGCCGTGAACTGTCTCTAAAGACTCGGTTACAACGTAGCACTTCAACTCGCCCAACCCGTATTTTCGTAGCAATGACACAGAAAGGCGACAAATGGCATCTCGACGCCAGTCGCCGATTCTGCAGTTCGCTGCCTTGAATTTGTCTGTTCACGCGCCTACAATAACAGGCAGTGCGGAGTGCTTGGGACACAAGGGAAACCGTCCCGGAGCAGACAGGCCACGGTGGTGTCTCTGGGTCGGGGTGCTGATGACCTGTTCAAAGCAGTGAGCCAGCCATAGCCATGACGCCGAGACGAGGACCAGGTTGGAAAGACAGGGTAGTCATTCGCGTGAAGAAGGCGTTGGGGATGAATGTTATCCTGTGCGATAGCTGCAAATGGGACTGGCGCGGCGCTTGCCACAACCCTGCGCGCCCTAACGCCACCTGGTGCCCCGATTATGAGAAACGGGGTAAGTAACCTTTTCCAGCGGGTGTACTACGACATTAGCGTCCTTCGCCAGCTACTACCATCTTTGACTAACAAAAGCGTCAGCGACGGCTCGGGTCAGGTGCACGAGACAACGGGACTCAAACCTGGAGCGGGCCCTTTTTTTGGTCTGCAACCGCACAGACTCTTGATCCAAATCTGAGCAGAGCCTAAGGAGGGATCGATGGATAGCAGAGACGCCGTCATCATTAGCGCCGTGAGGACAGCCGTTGGGGCCTTTGGTGGGTCACTGAGGGATGTCCCGGTTGTCGACCTGGGAAAGACGGTGATCAAGGAGGTCCTGAGGAGGGCGGGGGTCAGACCGGTGGTTTCGGGCGAGGTCAGGCAGCTAAGGCCGGTTGTGTCGAAGGATATCGACATAAGCGAGATAGAGGCCAGGTACATGGACTGGGACAGTAGCCTGCGGCCGGTGGCCATAGACGAAGTCATCATGGGTAACGTGCTTCAGGCTGGGCAGGGGCAGAACACCTGCCGGCAGGCGAGCATCAGGGCGGGCTTGCCTCAGGAGACCAATGCCTTCACCGTCAACAAGGTGTGTGCCTCCGGCATGAAAGCGGTTGCTCTGGCTGCGCAGGCGATAAAGGCGGGCGATGCCGACGCCATCATAGCCGGTGGAATGGAGAACATGAGCGCCGTGCCTTACGGCCTGCCCAAGGCGCGCTGGGGCTACCGCATGGACATAGGCGCCAAGGCCGAAGCCCTCGATATGATGGTCTTCGACGGGCTGTATGAGATATTCTACGACTACCACATGGGTGTCACGGCGGAGAACATCGCTCGGGACTACGACATCTCCCGGCGGGAGCAGGACGAGCTGGGTGCCGAAAGTCACCACCGGGCCATGAAGGCCATCAACAACGGGACCTTCGCTCAAGAGATAGTGACGGTAGAGGTGCCGCAGAAGGGAGGCCCCAAGCCGTTTGACAGGGACGAAAGGCCGATGGATACTAGCGTGGAGAAGATGAGCAAGCTGGCACCGGCTTTCGTCAAGGGTGGTACCGTTACAGCAGGGAACGCGTCCGGCATAAATGACGGCGCAGCGGCCCTCCTCATCACGTCCAGGGAGTTCGCCGAGAGGAACGGCCTGCACATCAGGGCCACCGTAAAGGGGTATGCCTCCGGGGCGGTGGACCCCAAGTACATGGGGCTGGGGCCCATACCGGCCACCCGCAGGTTGCTCAACAGGACGGGCTACGCTATCAAGGACATGGACCTGATCGAGCTGAACGAGGCCTTTGCCTCGCAGACCATCGCCTGCATGAGGGAGTTAGGTATACCGCAATATGGAGAGAGCAAGGAGTTCTCTCAGGACGGGTGCGACAGGGTCAACCCGCACGGCTCCGGGATATCGCTCGGCCATCCCATTGGCTGCACCGGAGCCAGATTGCTGGTGACACTGCTTCACGAGATGGAGAGACAGGACGCCAGGCGGGGCCTGGCCACCCTGTGCATCGGCGGCGGGCAGGGTATGGCCATGATCCTCGAGCGGTGATTCTCGCCTGGGCGGGTCCCAGGGAAGCACGCAGCCCTGCCGGAATCCGGCAGGGCTGCGTTTCGCTCAGCGGTGGCATGCCCGTCTCGGGGCAGCCTGGCAACCTTACTTGTAGTCGTAGAACCCTTTCCCGGTCTTGCGCCCCAGGTGCCCAGCTGTGACCATCTTCTTCAGCAAGGTGGGCGGCGCGAACAGTGGGTCCTTCAATTCCTCGTGCATGGCAGAGAGGATGTAGTACACGGTGTCAAGACCGATGAAGTCAGACAGCTCCAGAGGCCCCATCGGGTGGTTCAGGCCCAGCCTCATGGTCTTGTCTATGTCCTCCTTAGTGGCCAGGCCCTGCTCATAGCACCGGATTACGTAGACGAGGAAGACCATGCTCAGGCGGTTGGCGATGAAGCCCGGCGTGTCCTGGCAGAGAACGGTCTCCTTCCCTATAGACTTACAGAAGTCCCTGGCCATGTCGATGGCCTCGTCCTTGGTGACGATCGTCTTGACGATCTCCGTCAGCCGCATCACCGGCACTGGACTGAAGAAATGCAGCCCCAGCACCTGCTCGGGGCGTTGGGTGGTAACGGCCATATCCAGGATGGAGAGGCACGACGTGTTGCTGGCCAGGTAAGCGTGGGGAGGACATACCTTGTCCAACCCGGCAAAGACCTTCTTCTTTTCGTCCAGGTTCTCAATGACGGCCTCTATTACCAGGTCGCAATCGCCGAAATCGTCAAAGCTGAGCGTGCCCTTTATGCGACCCAGGGTGGCGTCCTTCTCTTCAACCGTTATCTTCTCCCTTTTGGCCGCCCTTTCCAGGGATGTCTGTATCTTCGAGAGGCCCCCGTCCAGCAATGCCTGGTTGACCTCCATTACCACCACCGGATAGCCGGCACGGGCACACACTTCCGTAATGCCCCCACCCATCAGACCGCAGCCAACTACCCCTACTTTCTTGATCTCCATTGTGACTCCTTTCTAGCACTCGTCCATGATTGCGCTGATAACGGAGCGGCGCTACTTACCCCTTATGTTGGGTTTCCTTTTCTCCAGGAAGGCGCTCCTGGCCTCCTTGTGGTCCTCGCTGGCAACCAGGTAGTCCATCAGCTTTGCCTCCAGCCTGAGCCCATCTTCCAGGTTCATCTCCGCGCCTTTTATCATGGCCTCTTTTACTGCCCTGACCGCCAGAGGGGGTATCTCGCATAGCCTTCTGGCCCACTCCTCCGCTGTAGCCATGAGATCCGCCTGGGGGACCACTTTGTTGACCAGGCCGATGCGGTATGCCTCCTGGGCATCGATCCGCTGCCCGAAAAAGAGCATCTCAGCCGCTATTGCCGCCGGAACAGCTCGAACGAGTCTCTGTGTGCCTCCCCAGCCGGGCATTATTCCCAGCGTCACCTCCGGCACACCGAAGCTGGCGTTCTCGGCCGCAATCCTGATGTCGCAGGCCAGCACAAGTTCCAGCCCTCCACCCAGGGCGAGCCCGTTCACGGCAGCAATGATGGGCTTCCACAGCTCCAGGCCACGAAGTATGGTGGGCGGCACACGCCACCACTCGTTACGGATGTCCGACAAGACAGGGAGCATTTCCTTGATGTCGGCCCCTACACAGAATGCCCGGCGGTCGCTCCCTGTGATGATAGCTACCCAGGCATTGTTGTCCTCTCTGAAGTCAATCAGCGCCTCACTGAGCTCCTTGAGCGTCTCTGGGTCGATGGCGTTCAGCGCACGCGGGCGGTTTATGGTGATGTAGGCGATCCTGTCCCGTTTCTCATACAAAAGCGCCATTCTACCTCCTGTGTTTCTTCTTTTCTGAACGCCTGCTTCCTGCCACGGCTTCGCCCACTCCGGGCGCACAGCAGGCCACAGGAACAGCGGGCTAGTATAACACTGACCCCTCTTGGACCGGGTCAGGTTTCAGCGACAGGTGAATGTGCCGCAAAGCTGTGTCGAAGGGCACGCAAGGTGACCTGGCTGTCCAGCTTTGCCTCCCTGGCGTACCCCTTTATGATCTGCCAGAAGCCCTGCCTGGTGAGCCTTTCTCCGAGCCTGTTCAAGAACAACGCCCTTTCTCCTTCCCTGTGTGCCAGTTGGGGCCGGGCCTCACGCAGGTACGCCTCCAGAGAAGGGACTGTGTCGCGATGGACTTCGCCCCGCCGCCCTCGGGATCCCCTGATGAAATACGATACACGGTCGCCGTCGAGGGTCACGTCCTCCAGGTTGAGGGCCATCAACTCACGTATCTGCATGCCGCTGCCGTAGAGCAACTCCAGCATTGCCTTGTCGCGTTTCGCCTCTGGTGTGTGGTACTTACCGGGTTGCCTCATCAGAGCTTTGACCTGTGCCACCGACAGGGGCTGTGGTGAGGACTTCTTGACTCTTGGCGAACCGAGGTTCTCAGTCGGTGTGTTGTCCCTTATACCCTTGGCCACCAGGAACTTGAAGAGGGACTTGGTCGACGCTGTCTTGCGGGCCACGGTCGTGAGCGCGTACCCCCGTTGCTTCAGGTCCAGAAGGTAGCTCAGTATCAGTTGCCGGTCCACCTCAGACCAGGTGGTAACGCCTTTTTCCTGAAGGAAGTCAACCAGTTGAAAGAGATCGTTTCTATAGGCTGCTGCAGTATTCTCAGAGAAGCCTCTTTCGTTCGCCAGGTAGCCCAGGAAAGCCTCGATCTCTTGCCGCATAGCCTCTCCTTCAGGCAGCGATGCACCTCCAGGATGCCACATATAATAACATACCAGGAACCAAAATGGTAGAATTGGTCGCAGCTATGGAACGAAAGGACCTGGAGGAACAATTGAAGGCTCTGCCCGCGAGGCCGGGCGTGTACCTCTTCAAAGATGCAGGCGACAACGTGCTCTACGTCGGTAAGGCGGCCAGCCTGTATCATCGGGTAGGCTCCTATTTCGGCTCATCTCAAGACGCCTCGCCGAAGCTGCGGCGGCTGGTGGCGCAGGTGGCCCAGTTTGAGTTCTTCGTCACCGATTCCGAGCAGGAAGCGATCTTGCTCGAGTGCAACCTCATCAAGAAATACAGGCCACGGTTCAATGTGCGCCTGAAAGATGACAAGACATATCCCTATCTCAAAGTCAGCCTCGGCGAGGACTGGCCACGAGTGTACATCACGCGGCGCTTGGAGAACGACGGCGCCAGGTACTTCGGTCCCTACGCCAGCGCCGGGTCAGTGCGGACAACCCTGGCCCTGCTCAGGAAGCTTTTCCCGTTTCGGAGCTGCAAGAAGTCGATCACAGACAGTCAGTCCCAGCCTTGCCTGGAGTACCACATCGGCCGGTGTCTCGGGCCGTGTACCGGTGCGGTGACCCAAGAGGAATACCGGCAGGTGATAGACCAGATCGTGCTCTTCCTTGAAGGCAAGCAGGAGGTGATTGTCCGGGAGCTGCGACGCAATATGGCGGCAGCGGCGAAGAACCTGGAGTTCGAAAAGGCGGCCCTCCTTCGGGACCAGGTGCAGTCCGTGGAAAGGGTGATCGAGCGGCAGAAGATTGCCTCTCCGGACGAAGAGATGGATGTGATTGCCTTTGCCCAGGCCAGAGATCAAGCTTACGTGCTCGTCTACTCCATCCGCAATGGCAAACTGCTGGGCCGGGAGAGCTTTGTGCTGACAGGGACCCAGGGCGAAGGACCAGTCAAGATCATGACCAGTTTCGTGCAGCAATTCTACAGCTCTGCTCCGTTCATACCAAAGCAGGTACTGCTGCAGCATTCCCTGGAGGACGTCCCAATGGTCCAGCAATGGCTAGAGAGCCAGAAGCGGGCAAAGGTCAAGGTATGGGTACCGCGACGCGGGGTGAGGAAGGGTCTGGTGGACATGGTGGCGGAGAATGCTCGGCAGGGGTTGGAGCAGATGAGGATCAAGCTGCTGACGGAACCGGAGGTTACGGCCAAGGCGCTGGCAGAGCTGGAGAGTGAGCTTCAGCTACCGCGCCCGCCAAGGCGAGTGGAATGCTATGACATCGCCGACATCCGCGGCACCTCCGCCGTGGGGGCCATGGTTGTCTTCGAAGGTGGGCAGCCAAAGCGGTCTCACTATCGCCGTTTCAAAATCAAAACGGTACCGGGAGCCAATGACTATGCCATGATGCAGGAGGTGCTCTGGAGACGATTTAGGAAGGCGGCGACCGAGCCCATTGGCAGTACCTGGGCAACGGTTCCCGACCTGGTCCTCATTGATGGGGGCAAGGGGCACGTCAATGCCGCTGCCGAAGTGGTCGAGCAGGCCCAGGTCGGCTCCGTTTCTTGCGCCAGCATAGCCAAGGGGAATGAGGCCGTGTTTCTCCCCGGGATGCCCGATCCCATCATGCTCCCCCGCGACTCAGCCGGTCTCTATCTGCTGCAACGGATAAGGGACGAAGCACATCGCTTTGCTCAAGGCTACTATCACAAGGTGCGTCACCGAGAAGTGTTCAGGTCTGCGCTGGATGGCATTCCAGGAATCGGGGCCAAGCGAAAGCGGGCGCTGCTCAAGAAGTTCCGTTCAGCCGCGGATATCAGGGCGGCTTCGGTAGAGGAACTGAGGTCTGTCCCCGGCATGACCGGGGATGCTGCCAGGAGGCTGAAAGAGTACCTGTAGCTACTGGCGGTTACCACATATCGAGGGCCCATGTGTCGGCAGTTCCAGGTCCATAAGCGTGGGCATCGTGTGTCGTGCCGGTGGTGATATCGTATCCCCGGCAAATCGTATCCTTGCAATGTTCTGCTCGCTGTGATATAGTTGCCAGAAACCGGATTTGCGATGTGGAGTGGGTGTATCCCACTCCTTTTATTAGAGGACAGAGTTAGGAGGGGGGGCTGGAAGCAGAAAATGAAGAGTGATTTTGTGGTTGCCCTTACTCAGCTAGCTGCTGAGAGGAACCTGCCAAAGGAGGTCATCCTCAGGACACTGGAGGCGGCGCTGGTCCCGGTATTCAAGAAGACCAGTTTCGCGCCTGATCAGGAAATCTCCGTCAAGATTCTGCCTCAAACCGGTGAGGTCAAGGTCTATGCCAAGAAGACGGTGGTGAGAAGGACCACTGACCCCCGTCAGGAGATGACTCTGGCTCAGGCCAGGAAGGTGAGACCAAACGCTCAGGTTGGGGACGTGCTTGAGGTGGAGGGGACTCCCCATGATGCGGGACGGATCGCTGCCCAGACGGCGAAGCAGGTTATTCTCCAGCGGCTGCGAGAGGCAGAACGGGATGCCATCTTTAGTGAGTACGCTGACAAAGAGGGAGACGTTGTCAGCGGTGTTGTGCATCTTATTGAGCCGAAGCAGATCATTGTCGATATAGGCAGGGCCGAGGCCATACTTCCAGCATCGGAGCAGGTGCCCACCGAACATTACCGGATAGGGCAAAGGCTGAAGCTGTACCTAGTCAAGGTGATGCGCGGCACCAGGGGCACGCAGCTCATGGTATCGCGGACACACCAGGGCCTGCTGAGACGCCTCTTCGAGCTGGAGGTACCGGAGATATATGCGGGTACAGTTGAAATCAAAGCCCTGGCCCGCGAGCCTGGCTATCGCAGCAAAGTCGCAGTTGCTGCTCGCCAGGAAGGGGTCGATGCAGTAGGTTGTTGTCTCGGGCTGCGCAGCATCAGGATACAGAACATCATCAAGGAGCTGAACGGCGAGAAAATAGACGTAATTCAGTGGCATCCCGACCCGGCAGTGTTCATTGCCAGCGCGCTCAGTCCTGCATCGGTGGTGAAGGTGGAGGCGAGCGACGAGGAGAAGGGCGCTAGCGTGATTGTGCCTGACAAGCAGCTCTCACTGGCCATTGGTAGAGGGGGACAGAATGCGCGGCTTGCGGCTAGGCTCACCGGGTGGAGGATCGATATCAAGAGCGTTTCCATGGCGGAGGCCGAGAAGGTCGCCGCGGAACCTGGCGAGGTTGTGGAAGAGGTGGGCGCACCCCAGGAGGTACAGCCCGCAGAGGAAGTTGTCGCGGTAGGGTCTGAGGAAGAGGCTCCTCCGGTGGAGGCGGTCTCTGAAGTGGTGGAGACTGTCCCCGAGGTCACGGCGGAGCCAGCAGCCGAGGAGGTGCTTGCTGTTACCGAGAAGCCGCTGGAGCCTGTGGAAGCCTCGTTGGAGGCGCCGCCGCAGCCTGACGTCATGGAAGAAGTCGAGGAAGAGCGCAAGACCTACTCGGTGGAAGAGGTGCTTTCGGAGATTGAGGCAGCCACGGAAAAGATACAACGGCGGTTTGGCGGAGGAGTCACTGCCGCGAGGTCAGAGTCCAGGGGCAGGGAGAGAAGACGGGGAGACAGCGGCCTGGTTGACGATCTTCCGCCAGCCAAGCCCAAGGCGAAGAAGATGGTCAAGCGCCCGCGCCAATCAGACGAGATTTCAGATATAGAAGACCTGGAAGAGGAAGACATGTTCGCCGAACCGGAAGTGGAGGTGGAGGAGGAAGATGTTCCTCAGGAAGTAGCAGCCGTCAAGTCGGATGGCAAGGCAAAGAAGAAAAAGGAGGCAGTCAGTTCAGGAGAGGGGCCTCGGGCGCCCAAGAAGAAGCCGAAAAAGGCAACGCGGCGTTGGCAAAGCTTAGACGATGACTCGGGTGAGGACTGGAGTCTGGAAACTGGCGACGAGGAGTAGTAGCAGCGTGGGGCAAGGCCAGCGCAAACACATCCCACAGCGCACCTGTGTTGCCTGTCGACAGGTCAAGCCCAAGCGCGAATTGATTCGTCTGGTGCACACTTTTGATGGTAAAGTAGAAGTGGACCTCACAGGAAAGCAGGCCGGGCGCGGTGCCTATCTCTGCCCCCTGTGGGATTGCTGGCAGAAGGGCCTGCACAAAGGCGGGTTGGAGCGTGCGTTGCGGGCAAAGCTGAGCCCCGAGAATCGAACGGTGTTGCTCCAAGTCGGCAAGGGCCTCTTGCTTGACGAAGAAGACGGTTCGCAGAAATCAGGTGAAGATGCCACGGAAGAGTAGCAAAGGAACAAAGACCTCGCCGAAGGCGGAGTCCCGTCTGGAGATTCCGCGCCTGTTGACTGTCCAGCATCTGGCCGATTTGCTGGGACTCACGGGCGTGGAAGTGATCAAGCATTTGATGCAGAATGGGGTCATGGCTAATCTGAACCAGACCATAGACTTCGATACCGCGGCCGTGGTGGCCTCGGACCTGGGCTACGAGCCAGTAGAGATGGCAATGCCAGAGCCTACCGGGTTCACCAGGGAAGTTGTGGACGGCCAGGAGTTGCACCCTCGGCCGGCGGTGGTCACGGTCATGGGCCACATCGACCACGGCAAGACCAGGCTGCTGGATGCCATTCGACAGACAAACGTGATGGACACCGAAGCCGGGAGCATTACGCAGCACATCGGTGCATACCAGGCAGAGGTGGACGGCAGGAAGATAACCTTCCTGGACACTCCGGGTCACGAAGCTTTCACGGCGATGCGCGCCAGGGGTGCAAAGGTAACAGACATTGCCGTGCTCGTAGTTGCGGCTGATGACGGAGTAATGCCACAGACCCGGGAGGCGATCGCCCACGCCCGGGCTGCTGGGGTGCCCATCGTGGTGGCAATCAACAAGATCGACAAGGCCGGTGCCAACCTGGACAGAGTCAAACAGCAGCTCGCCGAGGAGGGGCTGCTCATCGAGGAGTGGGGTGGTGACACCATCTGTGTGCCTGTCTCGGCCAAGATGAAGCAGAATGTGTCGGAACTCCTGGAGAACATCCTCATTGTGGCCGAAATGCTGGAGCTCAAGGCACCGGTCGACTGCCTGGCCAGCGGAGTCGTAATTGAAGCAGAGCTGGACAAGTCAAAAGGCCCTCTGGCCACCGTCCTGGTGCAGAGCGGGACCCTCAAGCTGGGCGATCCGGTGGTAGTGGGCGATACGTGGGGCAAAGTCAAAGCCATGTTCAATGATGCCGGCAAGCGGGTGAAGAAGGCGGAACCTGCCACCCCGGTGAAGATCCTGGGGCTGAATGGCGTCCCGCAGGCCGGGGATCCTTGTACCGCGGTGGCCAGCGAGAAGGAGGCCAGATCGTGGGTGCAGAAGAGGCAGCAAGAAAGGCAACTGGAGTCACTCAGGCCAGCGAGAACCCTCACCCTGGATCGGCTGCTTGCTGATACGGAGGAAGGACAGCCAAAACAGCTTAGTCTCATCCTGAAGACGGATGTCCAGGGCAGCATCGAACCCATAAGAACTTCGCTGGAACAACTGGAAACAGAAGACACGAAGGTAAGGATTATCCACGCGGGCAGCGGTGGCATCACCGAAGGAGACGTATTGCTGGCCCTGGCCTCGAAGGCGATAATCATCGGCTTCGACACAGCGCCAACTCCGGGGGCGCAGAGCCTAGCCCAACTGGAAGGGGTAGACATCCGCCGCTACAGCGTTATCTACGATCTCGTAGACGACATCCAGCGGGCGATCAAGGGTATGAAGGAGCCGTCGTACGCCGAGGTCATTCAAGGCCACGCGGAGGTGAGGGCGGTCTTCAGCTCGAGCAAGTACGGGAAGGCAGCAGGAGTGTATGTCACTGATGGCAAGCTGAGGCGCGATGACATGGTCAGGGTATTGCGCCGGGGGGAGGTGGTCTACGAGGGCACCCTGGCCAGCTTGAGGCGCTTCAAGGATGACGTGAAGGAAGTGACCGCCGGTTATGAGTGTGGGGTAGGGGTGTCGGGCTTCAAGGCCTTTCAAGAAGGTGACACGATCGAAGACTACCGAATGGAGCGGGTCGATGAGTCGGAGACTTGAAAGGGTTAACAGTCTTGTCCGCCAGGAAATAAGTGACCTGCTGCAGCGCGAGGTCAAGGATCCGAGGCTTGGCGGCCTGGTGACGATAACTGAGGTCAGCACATCACGCGACTTGCGTCATGCCAAGGTGCTTGTCAGTGTCATAGGAAGCGACAGTGAGCAAAAGGAGGTCCTGGCGACTCTGACCACTGCCTCGGGCTTCATGCGCAGGGAGTTGAGCAGACGGCTCAGACTGCGCCGCATCCCCGAGCTCGTGTTTGAGTATGATGAGTCCATTGACCGTGGTGCCCATGTCCTCCAGCTAATAAGCCAGGTGGTTACCGACGAGAGTTCACCTAGCCAGGCAAGTGGGCGTTGACGGCATCCTGAATATCCTCAAGCCACCAGGCATAACCTCTTTCGCGGTAGTCTCCCGAATTCGGCGGCTGAGCGGGGAGAGGCGTGTAGGCCACGCCGGTACCCTTGATCCCGCTGCTACGGGTGTCCTGGTTGTCTGTCTCGGCCAGGGCACCAGGGTCATCGAATTCCTGGCCGGTGCCAGGAAGACCTATCGGGCCGTGATCAAACTGGGGGCGGCTACAGATACGTACGATGCCAGCGGTAGGATTATCCACAGCGGGGACCCGAGCTCAGTTCGCAGAGAACAGGTTGAAGAAGTCCTCAACTCTTTCCGCGGGTGCATTGAGCAGACGCCCCCTATGTACAGTGCCCGCAAGCACCAGGGAACACGGCTGTACCGCCTTGCCCGTAAAGGAATCGAGGTACCCAGAGCGCCCAGCAGGGTGGATATCTTTCGTCTGGACCTGGTGGAGTGGCAGCCTCCTGCCCTTACCATCGAGGTGGAATGTAGCGCTGGCACCTACGTCCGCACGCTGGCCCACGATGTGGGGATAGCTCTTGGCTGCGGCGCCCACCTTGCAGACCTGGTCCGAATCGAGAGCCAACCATTCCACATCTCCCAGGCCGTGCCCCTTTCTACGGTGGAGGAGGCTTTTCCCCAGGGCGACTGGCCGCGTCTTCTCTATCCCATCGACGAGGTGCTCACTGATTGGGAGGCCGTGGTTCTGAGCGAGGAAAGCGAGGCCCGGGTGAAGAACGGTTCCTCCATCTGCCTGGGGGAGGGCGATGCTACGACCCAGGGACCGTGCCGGTGCCGCGCCTATGCACCGGACGGACGTTTCCTGGCCATCTTGCGTCACGAGGGCAAGAATGTGTGGCACCCCGAGAAGGTCTTTCGCTAGGCAGACCAGACACTGCTCCACTGGACAGCTCCCGCCTGGACCGGTCGGCACCGCTGCCAGGGCCAGTCCCTTTCCACAAGCTCATCGACCGCGGAAGGGGTCTCCTGCATGCATGCGGTTGGTCCTCGGCCGCCCGCCCATCAATACTTCGACGGGTTATTGTGGTCGCCTTCCGTAACCTGGAACCTGGCATAGCTGAAGTCCCCGCCGGGCAGGTTCCAGACAACCTCCACCTCTGTTGGGACTTTCACCCCGTTCCAATCGCGATACTGACGGTAGTATCCCGTCCAGCCCGTCCTTACGGGTCTCCCGTCCACGTCCCTGAACCTGTCCTGGGTGCTGAGTTGCGTTATCTGGCCCTGCGCATTGAAGCGGAATACCGCGGAGCAGCCAATCCCTTCGTAGCTGGCCACGACCTTCGCAGAGCTATCGTCTACCGGTTCCCAGCCCAGGTACCGGCTGCCTATCAGGGCAGTGGGAAACCACGGTGCCTCGGCGACCCAACGGACAAGCGACGACTGGTCCATCTCTTCGCCTTTGCTGTCTGCGACGGTGACAAGCGAGAACAGCTTGATGAGCATGTTGCCTTTTCCCTGGTAGTACCGGTCCCGGCCGGTAATCCAGATAACGGGGAAAGGCTTTACACGGCCACGCCAGATGAAGCCGGGGGGATCGGTGGTGAAATACTCTTCGCCGACGATCGGCAACCATTTCTTGCCCTCGCCCATCCTGAAAGACCCGCCGTGTTTGAGCCTGGCAAAGGCGATGTATCTCTGCCCTTCTTTGAGGCAGTATTGCAGGTACCTCTGGACTGGCGCCGGAAGACCCTTGACCTGATCGCGACTGAATACCTTGTCGGAAAGCCCCGTCGAGCTGGAGAATAGCGCCCTGACCTCGTCAGACAGTCTTCTGCCGAACATGCTGACCTCCTCTCTCGCGGCTACCGCCGCCCTGTGCGCTTCGGCGCCCCCGGCACGCGGTCGGTGCTGTCCCTCTCCACCCCACTCGAGAGTCCCCTATCCTGCTCCAATCATACCCCGGCAACGGTTAAGTCCCGGTTGCAGCAGGTCAAGCCACAGCTACAAAGGGGAGGACAGCCCGACAGGGTAGAAGGCGACGCAATGGCTTGGGCGTCCTGGTGGTGTGGTGGGGAGGGGTAGGGAAGTGCCACATCCAACGCTCGAAGTCGTCCTCGACCTCGCTGTACTGGGTTGCCCATCGTCAGAATGGAGATGACCCCGACCACAGCCTGTAGCACGGCAAGCCTCTGGACTTGCGGTGCCAGCCGCCGAGCATCGTTGGCGCCCCTTGTTGGTGGGGGCAGGTCCCCGACCTGGACCCTACCGGCGCTTCCTGGGAGGCCGGCACCCGGCCGGAGGTCTGCGCCCCGTGCCCGCGTTACTCGCTCTGCTGCCCACTACTCCTTCCCGTACCACCGTCCCATTGTCCGGCCCACCACGGCGATGGCCGTGCGGCGCGGCAGCAGCCTGGTGGTGAGCAGCATGCTCCACCGGTTGCGGCGACCGGCTACCCGGCTTGGCCCCTTACCCAGGGCCGCCAGCGCCTCAGCCACGGTGGGCTGCGGGTGCATCACCGGCGCTATCTTCGACCGCTCCAGTTTCGGTTTCGACATGACGAAGCCAGTTGTCCTGGTTGCCCCCGGCATGAAGCCGAGCACGTCCACGCCGTGCGGACGCAGCTCGTACCACAGGCTCTCCGCCAGGATGAGGTTGTACGCCTTGGTGGCAGCGTAGTTGGCTACGTAGGGCGCCCCGGTGAGGGCCGATGCCGACGACATCAGGATGATCCCCCCACGCCGCCGCGCCACCATCCTGGGCGCGAACTCCTGTAC
>QMOF01000005.1 GCA_003650185.1 Chloroflexota bacterium
ACGATTACCACGTCTCTTCTGTCAAAAAGAGCCCGGGTGGCAGCATGCCGCAGCTTGTCGATCTCCTCGTTGATATCGGTCTCTTTCTCTATGTAGGTATCAGTGTGCGGTATGTAGGCTTCCGGCTGGTAGTAATCGTAGTAGCTAACGAAGTACTCCACGGCATTATTGGGCAGGAACTCCTTGAACTCCGTGTATAGTTGGGCGGCCAGGGTCTTATTGTGGGAGATCACCAGAGTGGGTTTCTGAAGCCGCTCCACGACGTTGGCCATGGTGAAGGTCTTACCGCTGCCGGTTACCCCGAGAAGGGTCTGGTGCTTGTAGCCGCGCACCAGTCCCTCTACCAGCTTGTCTATCGCCTGCGGCTGATCACCGGTAGCCCTGAAATCTGAGACTATCTGAAAAGGAGGCATAACTTACCTGGGCAGACTCCGTCCTTGATTGTTGACACGAGGGCCGCAGGCTCTGTCTATCCGGGGTTGTGTCATGTTGCGTCCACCTCCTCTGCAATCCCTATCTTCTCCACGGCAAGCTGCACGTAGTTCACCTGCCCGGCCTCAACCAGGTCCTTCAGCCGCCTCTCGTCATGGGACAGTCGCGACCTGCCCGACTTGACCTCGATGAAGTCGACTCCCTGGTCATACTTGATGCCGACGAAGTCAACGGGCTCCCCAAGGTAGAAAAGCCTGTCGTAGTGGGTCAACTCGAAGGTGGCCATCAGCTCATGCAGTCTCCCACCCCGCTTGCTCAGGCTGCCTGTTATCGATTCCAGAACATCTCGGGGCAGTCTCCTCAGTATTGCATGGGTGTCCTTGATGTCCTGCGCTGACACCGTAGTGGCCGAGGCAAGCTGGTCCAGCCGCAGCCTGAGCTCGCTCAGGTGCTGTTCAACCTCGGGCAGCACCGTCGGTCTGGGCCGAAGGAGAAGGAAAAGCACCACAGCCAGTAACACCAGCACCACGCAGATCAAGAATATTTCCATGACCCTGCCCTCCTTGGGACTCCGTGACCTATTTTAAGGCATGGCGGGGCATTAAAGAAGGTATGGATGCCGCAAATGTCTTCCAGACATAGGACAACGCATTCGCCGATGCTGAGGAAGAAGGAGGTCAAAGCGGCCGCTTTGCTGGTATACCTGGGCGGCGGGGGTAACGTTGCGGACTAGAGGAGACTTTCTCCACGATCACCAGCGAACGCTCAGTCAGGAAATCAGAGGCCACCGGTCTGATCTCTCTCAGTCTACCGCCGAGAAGCTTTATTGCCCTAGCGGCCTGATCGACCTCGTCCTCTATCGCCCCTTTCTTCTGGGCAATGAACAGGCCACCCAGACGGCAGAACGGCAAGCTCAGCTCTGCTACAGTCGGAAGTCGGCTGACTGCCCGTGAGACGACTGCATCGAACGCCTCACGGTGCTCGGGTTGGTGGGCCAGTTCCTCAGCCCGGTCGGTCAACACCTCCACGTTTTCCAGTCCCAGTCTGTCCGAGACGTGCTTCAAGAAGCCAGTCTTCTTGGTTACCGACTCCAGAAGCACCAGCCTTATCTGGGGAACCACGAGCTTGATTGGGATGCCCGGCAGCCCTGCACCCGTGCCAACATCCAGCAGGTCCATCCCTCCCTCGCTCCCGAGGATCTCCCCCAACGCTGGTACCACAGTGAGCGAGTCCAGGAAATGCTTGACCTGTACCTCCTCAAATTCGGTGATGGCGGTGAGGTTCATCCTCCGGTTCCACGCAACGAGTTCCTCGTAGTAAAGCTGGAACCGATCAGTCTGTTCCTTCGAAAGAACAATGCCGAGTTGCTTTGCACCCTGTACCAGCTTGTCCATCACCAGGGACCCTGCATGTACTCAATGGTAGCGTGGGCTGAGACGTCAGGCTAGCGCAGAAAGCTTCCAGGAAGCCGGTGTGTCAGTCGGCCGCAGGCAATTCGCCTTGTTAGTAGATCACCTTCTCTGATTCGAGGCGGGCGATCTCTTCGTCGGACATGCCCAGGAGTTCTTTGAAAACGTAGCTGTTGTGCTCTCCGAGGAGGGGAGAGCGGTGCCGGATTTCGGTGGGATTGTCGGGCAGCACCCAGGCTGTGTTGGCGATGAAATCGACGCCGGTGGTGGGGTGCTCGACCTCCAGATATGTCCGCCTCTCTTGCAGGTGGGGATCGAAGAACCGGCCCTCGGTATCCAGGCAGGGCGCCGCCGCCACCCCGTGCTTCTGGAGTATGTCGGTAGCCTCGTAGTGCGTGTAGTTGACAGTCCACTCTGTGATCAGTCTGTCGAGCTCTTCCTGGTGCTTGAGGCGGCTGTACTTGTCAGCAAACCTCTCGTCCTGGGCCCACGGTGGGTTGCCGATTGCCTCGCAGAAGTTCTTCCATTCCTGCTCCGTCTTGACACCGATGGAGACCCAGTTGTCCTCTCCTTTGCAGCGGTAGTTATTGTGGGGGCACATGGTGGGGTAGCGATTGCCCTGCGTTCCCAGGACATTCCCATTCATGACATATTCCATTACCGCCTCGCCAGCTATGCCAATGACGGCCTCCAACTGGGCCATCTCGATGAACTGGCCCTTGCCAGTCCTCTTGCGGTAGCGGAGGGCGGCCAGAACAGCGAAAGCGCCATGAAGTGCGCTGTTCACGTCGGCATACGCCTGCTGTAGCCCCAAGACACGCTCTCCATAGTAGCCCACCAGGTTGTCAACCCCGGCCAGCCCGGTCAGGGAAGGCCCGTAGGTCTGGGCATCCCGCAGCGGGCCGTAGTGCCCGGTAGCGGGCAGAGAGATCATGATGATGCCGGGGTTCACCTTCGCCAGGGACTCGTAGTGAAGGTCGTGATCCCTCATCACCTTGGGAGAGAAGTTCTCCACCACGATGTCGCTTATCTTGACCAACTGCTTAATGATGGGTATGGCGGCGGGCTGCGCCATGTCCAGTGTCACGCTCAACTGATTGCGGACACCGCTGTGGAACCAGGGGTCTCTATCAGGATCCCTATCGAGGTTGTCAGGGCTGAGCCTCATGGAGTCTACGCGGCTCCTGGTCTCTATCTTTATCACCTCGGCTCCCAGGTCACCCATCATGGTGGCCAGATAAGGGCCGGCAAAGACCCAGCCAAAGTTGATCACCCTGTAACCCTGAAGAGGGTATTGTCTTTCCTGGCTCATATGACTCCCGCGTTGCGTAGTCTCTCCAGGTCTTCCCTGGCATAGCCCAGCCGGTTGCAGTAGACTTCCTCGTTGTGCTGGCCGAGAAGCGGCGCAGGCCGCTCTATGGCCCACGGGCTCTCTGAGAACTTGCCTGGGGCGCCTGGGTATTTCAACCTGCCAGCGACAGGATGGTCAAACTCAACAAAGTAGTCTCGCACCTTCAGGTGTTCATCATTCACCACTTCTTCCATGTTCCGCACCGGGGCGAAGGGTATCCTCTTCTCCCGGCACATGGCGTATATCTCCTGCTTGGTATGCGCCATCAGCCAGGGTGCCAGCAGAGCATCCATCTCGTCGGCGTATTTCAGGCTTAGCTCACGCCGGTCCTGGAACCTGGGGTCATTGGCGTACCACTCGGGCACCTGCCCATCGCCCACTATCTCCAGGAACCTCTTCCACTGATAGCCTTGAATGGCGATCATACTCATGAACCCGTCTTTGCACGGGAGTATAGTGTAAGGGTAAACCCCTGGCGTACGATGCCCCCAACGCATTCTCTTCATGCCATGCATTATGAACGAAGACTCCTGGTTTCCGGTGTGCAGAGTAGCCCAGACCTGTGCTTCCGAGATGTCTACCTGCTGGCCTCTGCCGCTGAAGTCGCGCGCGAACAAGGCGGCCATGGCGGCGGCAGCCCCAGCGGCGCCGCTCTGGTAGTGTCCGAGACACAGCGGAGGAGTTAGCGGCTCGCGGCCCGGCTCGCCAGCGCATACGCTCTGACCTCCCAACGCGCTGGCGTTGATGGCATAACCCTTGTAGTCTTTGTACGGCCCAGTCTGCCCAAACGCAGTAATAGAGACCATTATGAGCCCGGGGTTCATCCCTTGCAGACTGGTGTAGTCAAGGCCCAGGCTGACCATAGCGGCCGGTGCATGGTCTTCAATCAGTATGTCGGCCTTCTTCACCAGCTCCGTCAGGATCTTCTTTCCGGTGAATATCTCGGGGTCCAGGGTGATGCCGAGCTTGTTGGCGTTGAGGTAGAGGAAAAGGCCGCTCTTTTCTGGATGGGGAATGTGGCCGGGGAAAGGCCCGCGCTGCCTGGCCTCGTCACCGGTACCGGGCTTCTCTATCTTGATGACCTCGGCGCCGAGGTCGGCCAGGAGCTTACCGCAGTATGGTCCGGCAATGAAATCGGCCCACTCCAGAACCTTCAGTCCGCTGAGCGCCTTGTCGGCCATACCAACTCAGGATTATACCTGACAGGAATGCATTCCGCAAATAACGGAGGCGGGGACACACCGCAGGCCGTGCCCCCGGAGACTCATCCTGACACCACCCGATAGCCGTTCTCCCCAACCCCGAGCCCGTGCCTGAGGGCAGTGGCAACCTGGGGAGCGTCCCATGGGTTGGCAGTGAGCCTGTTCCTGGCCCGGTAGGACAGCAGTACCTTGAGTGCCTCCACGTCTATGGCCACCATGTCTCCTGAAGCCAATATGATGCCTGGCTCCACCAGTTCCCCTTTGTCCGGTCCTCCGGACACAAAGGCCCTTCGGCCATCCATGATGATCAGGTCGGGCTGTCGAAACAGGTTGACCTCGGCCACCTTGCGTTCCAGCTCCCTCCGGTGCATGGCACGACGCTCGCCAGGGTGCACCAGGCCCACGGCCAGCTTGAGGGACAGCGAGAAGCGGGCCAGCTTGTGGGTCTTCATACACGGAAGGTAGACCAGCCTGGTCGCCTCGTAAGCAGCCCTGGGCACCGTCACTTCCTTGAGGTAGTCACCTTTGATTTGAACCCGGACCCAGTCCTTCGCCCTGTCGTCGAATATGACCAGCTCCACCCCCATACCAGCCAGCAACTCCGGCACCCCGAGCTTGGCCGCGGTGAGTCTCGTCGGCCTCCACATGCCGCCGGAACTCTCGCCTACCACGACCCTGGCACCTGCCTCCATCAGAAGCTCCAGGACGACTCGTAGAAAGTTAAGGTCGGTCGAGCCAGGGAAGGGATCCGGGCTGTTGAAGTTGGGCCTTACCATTACGGTCTCGCCTGCAGCAGCCAGCCTGTCCAGGCCCCCCAGCAACTCAATGCTCCTGGCAACCGAACCACGAAGATCAGGACCTGCCTTCACCCTGCTGACCAGTGGCACGTTGTCCTGCCGCCAGACGTTTTCCCGGCGTGGCTTCGCCGGGGCGACAGGCAGCCCATCCGGTCTCCTGTCCATAAGGAAGTGATAAATGCCGCGGAGAGTATCCATCAGAGTGCTCATTAGAGGAGGACTGCCGTTGTATCTTTGTCGTCTATTGTAGTAGCTTGCGGGCCATCCGGCTATAGTGGTCGGCCCATGTCGACGGTTCACGGATTGGGTGCTTGCACGTACCGGAAGTGGGTAGAACCCCCCATTACTCCAGAGATCGCCTGGTATATTATCCTTGGTCGGTCACTGCTGCGGCGCCTCTCGGGATTGCCGCTCTGCCAGACTATGACTATAGGGTCCTTCGCCTCAGCGAGCCTGCGAACGGACACCCCGTACAGCCGGGGCACGCCCTGTCCAGGCCCGTGTGGGCCATCAGGAAACAGCTTGATTATTGGCTGTTTATAATGTAGCATCGCTCCGTCAGCGTGGCGGGCAATCATTCGAGAGCACCGTAGAATATGACGGCCAAGAGCAAACGAGCCAGGAAAGGTGTCGCGGCCAAGAAGGCAGCGGCCAGGGGAGCCCCACCCAGGCAGCAACCACCATCCCAGAAGCGGACTTCGGCTGGAAAGCCGCCTCCCAAAAAGGCAGGGACGGCTCCCGCCTTCTTCAGCTTCGACAACAAGCGCTTCGTCCTCCTCTGCCTTCTGGCTGTTCTGGGCTTCGCCTTTTTTGTCCGCTGCCTGCACCTGTTCGACTCCAGTCACTATTACATAATCAGCGCCGACTCCCACGTCTTCCACTGGATGGCGGGAGAGATCATGGACGGCCAGGCGATCCCGGACAGGTTCCCCAGCGGACTGGCCTACCCGATGGCCTACATTGCCAGCGCTGTCGGCTTTGTCTTCAGCCTGTCAGACGAGCATGCGCTGGAGCTTGTCACCAGGTACCTGGCACCCTTTCTGGCCGTGATTACGTGCGTCGTGCTTTACGTGGCCGCCAGCAGACTCTATGACCGGCGCGTGGGGCTTATGTCTGCTTTCGCCTGGGCAGTCCTGCCCCATGCCTACTTCATCCAGGGTGCGGGGTATGTCGACCGTGACCCGTTCAACGTCCTGCTGGTGGCAATCGGCGCTTTTGTTTTCGTCTTCAGCAAGAGGTGGCACCGCCAAATAGGTCGTTTGGACGTCGGATGGGTGCTCGGTGCCCTGCTCGTGCTGGTCATCGAGTTCATACTGTATCTGGAGTGGTCGTGGGTTGGGCCAGGGCTGGTGCTGGCCATTATCCTGGCCTATTCTGCCGGCGACTTTGTGGTTGAGTTCCTGAAACAGGGAGAGAGCGGCTCCATGGCTCGCTACCAGCCGGAGTCGGAGCATTTGTCCGTCAGGCTCAAGAGCGCCCTGAAGCAGACTAGCTGGCAACCTCTGGCTCTCGTCCTGTCTCTCAATATATTGGTCTCCCTGGTGAACTTCGGCCTGACAGCTAAGACCTTCAGCTTCATTGGCTCGGTCCTTGCCGCTGGCAGTGGTGAGATCGCGGAGCTTCAGGGCCTGGGCTTTAGTGACTTGCTCCTCTTTCAGTTCTTCCTTCTTCTGATCCCGGTCGGGCTATTCCTGGCTCTGATGAGGCACCAAAAGGGAGACATACTGGTTGTGACCTGGTTTGTGAGCTTCTTCGTCCTGAGCCTCTTCTCCCGGCGCACCATCCTCTATGCCACGCCCGCAGCGGCTGTGCTTGGCGGCATCGTCTTGGGCAACCTGATCGACTTTCGCTACAGCCGTGAGGCTGGCCGGATTGTCCAGAAGATAGTGGCTGTGATTGTTGTAGGCATCCTGCTGGGGCTGTCCTCGCTGGCCCAATCGCTGGGAAGCGAGCCAAGAGTAGCAGCCAACAACGCCTGGTACGATGCTCTTGTGTATCTCAAGGACAACACGGAAGAGGACGCCATTGTAATGACCTGGTGGGACTACGGATACTGGATACTTGACGTGGCCGGGCGAAGGCCAGTGGTCGATGGCGGTCTGTACGGGCATGGCGGGTATCAGGACGACGATATAGCATTAGTCTACTGCACCGAAGACGCATCGGAGGCGGTCCAGGTAATGCAGAAGTACAAAGCCGACTACCTGGTCTTCTCAGAGGTGGAACACGAAATCTGGTCCACCATTTTGAGCCGTGGCTGGCCCCAGGTGAAGCCCGGCGAGGACTGGACCCCTCTGTGGCGTCGCGCCCTCGATGGCAACTTTCACTCCGAGGATGGGCTGGAGAGGATATACCCCGCTCCCGAGGTGCAGGACCCAGAGATAGTGATCCTGGCCCTGAAAGAGGGATGACAGCCACAAACCCACCGTGACTGGCATTAGCACCTGGCGTTTGCCATCGCTACCCGGCCAGGAGCCTGACCGGGCAAGAAGAACAATGTCATACAGACGTTATCGGCCAACCACCGTCAGCCCCATAGTCATTCTTATCGGTATTAACGCGCTGGTGTTTCTGGCGACCAGCGCAGATGACAACCTGATATACACGCTCGGCCTGCGGCCGGAGGCCCTCTCGGAGAGACCCTGGACCATTGTCACCAACCTCTTCGTCCATGGTGGTTTCGGGCACATCCTGGCCAACATGCTGACCCTCTACTTCTTTGGGACCTACCTGTCCCGGCTGCTGGGCTGGCGCGATTGCCTGTTCATCTACTTCCTTGGCGGACTACTTGGGAACGTCTTCTTTATACTGCTGGCGCCGCCAGACTACGTCGGCATCGGGGCCTCGGGGGCAGTCTTTGCCCTCGGAGGGACGCTTACTGTGCTGCGGCCGAACCTGCGCGTCATAGTATTTCCCATACCGGCCCCTATCCCCCTCTGGGTGGCCGTGCTCGGTGGTTTCGTGATCATCTCCTTCTTCCCCAACGTGGCCTGGCAGGCCCACCTGGGCGGTCTTGTCCTGGGTCTGGCGGCAGGCGCATTCTTCAGACCGCGCAGTCGCCGCACGCCCTACTACTGGTAGCCCCCGTCGCAAGGCGGTGTGCCGAGACCGGCCTCCCGTCTCTGGTCCAACCAGCAAGCCAGCGCCTCCCTGCTCTGCTAACTGTAACCTCTTCTTCACTTCTGGGCGCCGTTCTTAACCGGTTCTTAACCCTGACGAGGTAGTCTCCATGTAGATCGAGAAGGATGATACGCTACTCGCACGAGCTGCGTCCGGTCTGGGCAGACGGGCCTATAAAAGAGGGAACCCAGTGGGGCAGGGGGGTACATCCCCACTGGGTGAGGGAAATTGGTATGACATCGAACCTCTTCGGCTCGATTGCCACCTTTAGAAGTTGTACCGCGGAGAAAGTTTCCTTCGTCCTCCTGAATCAGCTTGACCTCATTCTGACATTGTGGGCCATTTCTCTTGGACTGTCTGAACTCAACCCCTGGGTGAACGCTCTGGTTTCCACTCCCGCTCTGCTGGTGCTGGTCAAAGCTGTTGTGCCTCTCTTCATAGCTTGGCTAGTTCCTGGTAGATTGCTCCTACCAGCTAGCGCCCTCCTGGCGGCCGTGGTTGCCTGGGACATATCGCAACTGCTGGCATTCCTGATTTGAAGTTGCTCCCCCTGGCATGTTCTCCAAATTGTCTGCTGCTCGACTCGACAGGCTTCGCTCGCCCGCTCCCCTCAGGCTCCCTGCCAGGATTGGGGTTGTGAAGGAGCGAACCTCTGCAGCGGCGCCACCGGCGGCACCAACTCACCAGTAGCCTCAAGATAGAGTCTGGCCGCGCTCACCCTGGGGTGCTTGCGATCGAAATCTGCCTCTGCCTTGAGCTTGCCATACATACTGTTTATGTGGTGCTCCACGGTTTTCACATCGATATATAGAGCATGCGCTATGGCGGCGTTGGTATACCCCTTGGCCAGTAGATTGAGGATCTCTGATTCTCGGGTAGTTAGCTGAGTGAGGAAGGGATAGGCCGCCTTCTCAGTGAACAGGAAAGTGGCCAGGGCTGGATCAAGGATCACCTGGCCCTGGCTCGCCGCCAGTATGATTCCCGACAACTGCTCTACCCGATCAAGGGACTGCTTCAAGAAAAGAGCCATCCCACCCTGCCCCTTTGAGGCGATTCTCCTCAGGGACTGGATGCCCTCGGCGTCATAGAACACCAGCAGCAGGACGATGGCCATTTTGGGTTGGTCAGATCGGACCTGCTCCAGCCCCTCAATGAGGCTGGCTTGAAGCCTTTTGGTACCTACCAGAAGCACGTCGGGCTTGAGTTCGGACACTCCTTGCGCCAAGGCGTGGGCATCATCGTTGGCTGATATCTTCAGCAGGTCAAAGGGCGCTCGCAGGATGTCATGGGAGAGAACAGACTTGTAGACCTCGCGGTATATCTCCTGTTCTTCCGCGACATAGAGCCGCACTCTCTTAGGTTTCATTCGCGCCATTCTCTGCTCCCTCATCCGTTTCCGATCCGGGGCGCTCTCGAGATGCTCTGCTGATCAGAGTGCCTCGGACTCGAAGCCCCGGCGCTAGAGCTCCCCTGGCAACCGGCTTCGCTACGCGATTCTGGGGTTACAGGGCGGTAACGAAGCTTACGAAAAGATTACCGACATGTTGCCATATTTCCTTAATTCTGGCAAGTGGTGATAACCCCCAAATTTGCCGTGGGAGACACCAACAACCTTGACGGGGGTAACGCCGTGAAAGATTGGTGGCAGCGGTTGTGCAAAATCCGTGGTGGCCTAGTCGCCGCTGCCAATCGCGGGTGATAGATTGCAGGGTGTCTATCTGTGCAAAGAGATGTGTAATGTCGCGCGGTCGAAACGGGATACGGAGACCGAATGAAGGCCAGTCAGGCATAACCGGGCTGGAAACGGCCATCATTCTCATTGCCTTCATTATGGTAGCGTCTGTGTTTTCCTACGTAATCCTCTCCGCCGGGCTGTTTTCTTCACAGAAGGCCAAGGAAGCAGTCCACACCGGCCTGCAGAAAACGAGGAGCAGCGTGGACCTGAAGGGCAACGTCCTCGGCTGGGTGCAGCACGGGAACATAACCACAGTATACTTCACCGTGGTCAGTATCCCGGGAGCCGATGCGGTCGATTTCACTAATACCACCGGATCACGCTCACTCGTCATCTCCTATTCGGACAAACATACCTATGACCCTGATGTGACATGGGGCGTCACCAGGCTGACCAGCACAGGCAGTGACTACCTGCTGGACGAGAACGAGCTGTTTCAGGTCACCGTGTACCTGAACGCACCCGGTTCAGCCATAGACCCGTTGCCCGGCCCGTATGACAAGTTCACCCTGGAGGTGAAGCCGCCGGCGGGCGCCACGTTGACTATCGAGCGCACGGTCCCGGCCAGGGTCAACGAGTTGGTGACGCTTTACTAGGGGAGGTGGATGGTGATGTGAGAGGACAAGAGACCATACCAAATCGCTCAAGACTACTCAAGTGAAAGGAGGCGGTATGACCCCTGATAGAGGCAGAGGATTCGGCTGATGATTCACGCCATAAGGATGTAGTGACAGTAAAGGAGAGAAAGGAAAGGAGGGAAAATGCTGGGAAAACGTCTGAAGAAGACAAACCGCGATGAGAGAGGCATCACCGGCCTGGAGACAGCCATCATCCTGATCGCCTTCGTGGTAGTAGCCGCGGTGTTTGCCTACACGGCCCTCTCAGCCGGGTTGTTCTCTACTCAGCAAAGCCAGGACGCGGTCTACTCAGGGCTGGAGGAGGCCCAGAGCACCTTGGAGCTCAAGGGCGGCGTCATCGGCCTGGCTAACGCCACCGGTTCCGGCACCACCGGCAAGCTGGAGCAGATCCTGATTACCGTGGGCCTTTGCTCCGGTGGAGAGCCCATCAACTTCACCGACCCAACGGTGAGCGGGAACAATGACGGCAAGGCGCTGAGCACCTCGTCGGCCACCCACTACGTCACCATCACCTACGTCGACAAGGATCAGAAGGTGGAGGACCTGTACTGGACCCACACCGCCCTGGCCGATGCTGACAGCGACGCTCTGCTGGAAGATGGCGAGCAGTTCCTGATCACCATCGGCGGCAATGATGGCAATAACCTGGTGGATGCCTTGAGCACGGACCTATCGTGTGGCCGAGAGTTCAAGCTCCTGGTCAAGCCTCCGACGGGTGCTGTGCTCGAGATAGAGCGGACGACGCCGGGCTACATCAGCAGCGTGGTCAACATGAGCTAGCTCTCGATTGGCGGCTAGAACAGATGAAACACGAGAACTGGGACTTCTCCGCAGAAGAACGCTAGTAAGAAAGGAGGGAAGGAAGGATGATGAGGAAGTTGAGCAGGATGCGCCGTGACGAAAGGGGAATCACCGGGCTGGAAACGGCCATAATCCTGATCGCCTTCGTGGTGGTGGCAGCCGTATTCGCCTACACTGCGCTCTCAGCCGGCCTGTTCTCCACGCAGAAAAGCCAGGAGTCAGTCTACTCCGGCTTGCAGGAGACGCAGAGCACCCTTGAGCTCAGAGGCGGCGTCGTGGCGTACAAGCACGCTGTTACCGGCGAGAGCACCGACCCGGTGGTCAAGGTAGATATCACCCTGGCCATTGTCTCCGGTGGCGAGCCGGTGGACCTGACGACACGGTACACAGCCACAGGGGACTGGGAAAGTAACGATGAAGGTATAACAGACGGTGGCGCCAGTGCTGCCGGGCCTGTGATTATCAGCTTCTCCAGCGACGAGACCAAAGTGACGCAGTGCGTCTGGACCAAGGACTGGATCGGCGACAACGATGGCGACGACCTCCTGGAGGAGAACGAGAAGGCCGTGATCAGCGTCTGGTTCCACCACCCAACTGCCGGGGTCTATGCTGCTGGCAGCGACCCGTATCTGGGGACCGACACTATTACCACCAATGAGACCTTCAGGCTGGAGATCAAGCCAGCCACCGGTGCGGTTCTGGTCATCGAGCGGACCACGCCAGCCAACCTGGATACGATCAACGACCTTCACTAGGGTCAACCTCGTGGGGATGGGGTGCTTCTGTGTGCCCCATCCCCGCCAGGCAG
The DNA here is from genome assembly GCA_003650185.1 of Chloroflexota bacterium. Classification (GTDB taxonomy): domain Bacteria; phylum Chloroflexota; class Dehalococcoidia; order UBA2247; family RBG-13-53-26; genus B9-G15. The sequence goes on from QMOF01000005.1 coordinate 12,294, forward strand.
CAGTCGGTGCATTCCCCGCTACGAGGGGCTGTAGGAGTGGAAATGGCAACCTGTGTTAGTTGGGATTGCCGGGGATGGATGAAGGAGCGCTCTTGTGGACAAGGCCATAACTACAGCTCTGCTCATCATAGCGGGGATTATTTGTACGATATTCGTGTTCAACACGGTGTACCCGATGGTGAACCGCTCCAGCTCAGCCATGGTGAGTATGACGGACCAGATAGACAACAGGATGAAGAGCCGGATCAGTATCGTCCACGAAGCGCACACGGCAGACCGCCTCACTGTCTATGTGTGGGTCAAGAACGTGGGCACGACGCGCATCGACGGCGTCGATGACTGCGACCTGTTCTTCGGACAGGAGGGTAACTTCAATCGTGTCCCCTATGTGACCGACGCCGGCTCAAGTTATCCCCGATGGGACTATGAGGTGGAGAACGACACCGAGTGGAAGCCCAATGTGACTGTCAAATTCACCATCAGCTACGATAGCGACCCCGGGACCGGCACATACTTCGTGAAGGTGGTTCTACCGAACGGCATAGACGACGAGGACTTCTTCAGCATGTCGTGAGACTGACACCAATGTCAACCTGACGACAGGAGGAAGAAGGCAAGGAGCGTGACTCCCGGAGACGCTGGGAAGCCCGAAGCTTGTAGGGCCGCTTTAGCGAGATGAGAGGAAAGAGACCATGGAAACGGCCATTGTAGCCATTATCTGCGTGGCGCTCATAGTGCTAGGTGGCATGACCATGTCCCAGGGCTTTCTGTCGTCAGTAGACACCGCCACCCTCAGCCTGGACGAGCTGGGGGACAGGGACGCCGAGATAATGAGGACCGAGATATCGGCGCTGACTGCAACCTGGTCGTCTTTGACAAACACACTGGAGGTATCTTTGAGCAACACCGGACAGGTGAAGCTGGCCAGCTTCAGCAAGTGGGACGTCATAGTACAGTACTACACCAACAGCAGCTACAGCGTGCAGTACCTCACCTACACCAACGGCACGCTGGGCAGCAACGAGTGGAAGAAGGAGGGTATCTATCAGGACTCCGCTAGCAAGGAGGCGGAGGTCTTTGACCCTGACATTCTGAACCCGGCAGAGGAGATCATCATTCAGGCAAAGCTGGACCCACCCGTAGGGTACGATAGCACCAACCTGGTGGTGGTGTGCACTCCCAACGGCGTTCCAGCAACCAAGTCCTTTGCTGGCCCATCTTCGTGAGGAGGGCCATCGTAACAAGAGGGGGCCGGTATTCCCAGTAGCGTAACAGGCCGAAGACCATGAAGCAGCGCAAGTCCGATCAAGCAGTAAGAAGGAAGTCGCTGAGGCGATCCGTCAAGCTGAGCGACTATTCGTCCTTCAGCTTCGACATGCTGTACCAGCTCTCCTATATGTCAGTGGTAGCTGGTGCCGGTGCGCCGCGCGACCACATTTTCCGGCGCGCTGCTGAGTTGCCCTGTAGCCTGGCAGACTACTTCATGAGGGTTGAGCGCACGCGCCGAAGGCTGGGGTGCGACTACGCCAAGGCTTGCCGCATGGTGGCCGAAGCGATCGACAAGGAAGAGATAAAAGCACTCCTGCTGCGTCTATCCAGCTCACTCGTCTCCGGAGAGCCAGAATCTGAGTTCCTGAAAAACGAGGCAGAGGCCCAGTCGATGGCCTACACCAACGAGTACGAGAGAAGCCTGGAATCGCTGAAACAGTGGACTGACGCTTACGTTTCGCTCGTCATGGCTGCAGTTCTGGTGGTCATTATCGGCGTGGTCTCCACCATGATATGGAAAATGAGTGTGGTCTTCATTCTTACGATGGTGGGGATTTCGATCGGCATTGCTGCCATCGGGGTATGGTTGATCTACCTTCTGTCACCCCGAGAGATTGTCGTCCCTGCTCAGCCCGGCTCTCGCGAGCAGAAGCTTGTTAAGCGGCTGGTCCCTGTGCTCCTGCCCCTCGCCCTGGTGGTGTGCGTTCTTCTAGCACTGACCGGGATGGGCGCGGGATGGATAATGATGGCCGTGGCGCTGGTAATCTTCCCCATAGGTTACCTCAGCGTCAAGGATGACCGGCGAGTCACCAAGAAGGATATGGAGCTGGGACCATTCCTGAGGTCCCTAGGCGGCGTTGCCTCCGCGATAGGGACCACTGTCAAGGATGCGTTGGGCCGACTGGACCTTGACTCGATACGCAACCTTAGACCTGACCTGAGGCGCCTCAACGCCAGTCTGCGCTCTGGACTAACACCCAGGGTCTGCTGGGCAAGGTTCACCAACGATACTGGGAGTGAGCTGGCCAAGCGCAGCGTTGGCATGTTCTATGACGTGGTGGAGGTAGGTGGCGAGCCAGAGGAAGCTGGTCAGCGCGCTGCCTTTTATGCCTCAAATCTGGCCATGCTGCGTGCCAGAAGGAAGACGGTGTCCTTCCCATTCCGCTGGCTTTGCATCGGCATGCATGCCGCTCTCACGGGTCTGCTGATATTTGTAGTGCAGGTCGTCGCTACTTTCGGGTCCATGGTCGCTGAGGCACAGGCGCCAGCGCTCGATACAGCCAGCGGCCTTACCATGGGCTACTTCACCAGTTTCAACCTCGGCGGGCTGGAGTTGATGCAGCGCCTGGTGCTTCCTCTTGTGATTGTCTTCACTGTGTCCAATGCCCTTGCCCCCAGCATAGCGGATGGGGGAAGCAGATGGAAGATCGTCTATCATCTGGGACTGACGGCCTTTATTTCGGGGGCCAGTCTGGTCTGCCTGCCCGAGGTGGCGGAAATGATATTCAGTGCTGTCGAAAGGTGAGGTAACAGGATGGAAACAGTAGAGGAGAGACTCAAAGCGCTCGAAGAAGAGTTCTATTCGGTGAGGGACGACCTGCAGCGGATACTCCTGGACATTCGGACCTATCTCATGGAGGCCCTCTCCCCGCTACGAGACCGGGAGCAGGATGAGGACGTTTCACAACGCGATGAGGAAAGGGGGTAAAGAACCATGTCCGAGGTGGAAGTCTTAAACCGGCTGCAAACCCTTGAGGGCGAGTTCAAGCTAATCAAAGGACAACTGCGACAGTCCATGATAGACGTTCGCGAGTTCCTCCAGGGCCTGAAAGTGCCTGCAGATGTCAGTAAGGGCAAGGAACCTGACAAGCTCAAGATCGACCTGGACACAGACTCGAGTGGCTCGCCGTCGGAAGGAATGGCCGGAGCAGAACCGGCCCCTTCAGGCGAAGAGGGTTCGCCCTCGTTGCCGGAGTTTGGGGAAGAGGAGCCCCTGCCCCCCATGGACGACCTGATGGGAGACCAGTCGCCGTCATCGGGTGATGATGATAGCGGAGGAGGTGGCTCGGGCGGTTCAGGAGGTGGGGTGGGGGAAGGCGACAGCACTGAGTCAGGGCCCGGCCAGCCCCAGGATGAACTGCTGGGCTCCGAGCCCGGCTTGGGACCGGAACCAAGCTTGCCGCCCCTTGACGACATGCCAGGGATGGGTGACGACGATTTCAAACCTGGCGGGCAGCAGCCCTGGCAGGACTTGCCCCGGCAGGAGATGACGCCGGGACCATTCGATGAGGAAGAGGCAGCCGAACAGCCTACGCAGGGAGAGGAATGGCGCGGAGAGCTACCGCAGGATACGGAGGTGAACAAAATGAAGGAGGACGCGGTCCAAGCCGTGGCAAAGGTCAACTTGCTCGCCAATCTGATCCGCTGGGTCTCGGTGGCCAAGCGAGATGTAGGCATGGAGCAGATGCCTGTGTTCCTTGATACATACGCCATCGGTGGACCTTTCTCGCCGGAATTGAAGGACGGCATCCTGAGACTGGCGGAGGTGGTGGAGGAACGCTCAGTGGAGGCGGACAACGCGGACGCGTGGAGCCGCCTCATTCTGGAGCTGCACGGAATCCTTACCGGGGGTGGCGAACCCCTGGTGCCGTCAACGTCTTTCTTGCATACCGAAGCTGAGAGCCACCAGGAAGGACCCACCGAGGCAAACGAACCGGTGCGGCTGAAGCTGGTACTTCCCACTGGCAGCGACGGCCAGCAGAAGGAGTTCAGTATTACGCTGACGCCTGATGCCAGTAGTGAGGTTAGCTGAGATCATATGACACGACTTGGTGGGAGGTAGAACGCCATGATGAACGAAGTGCCTGCTAGGGAAGTTATCCTTACTGGCGTTCGGGAAGTGGACGATAAGCTAGGCGGAGGAATACCGGTCGGCTCCCTCGCCCTTATTGAGGGCCACTCCGATGCTGGGAAGAGCATCGTGTGCCAACAGTTGACCTACGGAGCTCTGAGGGACGGGATATGCGTTGCCTACTTCACGACTGAGAATACCGTCAAGAGCCTGATTGCTCAAATGGACTCGCTCTCTCTACACACGCTTGACCACTTTCTGAGCGACCGATTTCGGATATATCCGCTATCCATGCGCAGTGATATCACGGACGGGGAGAAGCCGCTGAACGACCTGCTGGTGCACATGTCCCGGCTCCCGGCACACTTCAGGCTGCTGATAGTTGACTCCATCACAGTACTCATAGCGCACAGCCGGCAGGTAGCTATCACAGACTTCTTTTCCTGGTGCAAGCAACTGTGCGACGAAGGTCGATCGATTTTCCTGGTGGCCCATTCGTACGCCTTTGACGAGGACATACTGGGACGGACACGATCACTGTGCGATGCGCACCTCAGGCTGAGGCTGGAGCAGATGGGCGACCGCCTCGTCAAGATCATGGAAGTCCTCAAGGTACGAGGCGCAGACCGTCCCACGGGGGACGTGGTCAGCTTTGAGGTGGAGCCCAAGGTAGGCATGCGCATCATACCTCTTGCCAAAGCCAGGGTCTAGGAGACCAACATGCCGAGTTACCGTCTTCCCTTTGACCTGAGGCCGTGTTACAACGAGTGCGGCCACGAGTGCGGAGCCAGCCTTGCTGACTGCCCCACCTATGCCCGGCTGGACCCCGTCCTTCAAGAGAAGTGCCAGCAGAACTGGCACCTGTTGCAGTACTTGCACTCGCTGCCGATCGATGAAGTGGGCGTACCTCAGTACTACCAGACGATCAACAGGAGCCTCAAGAGCTTAAAGGAACGCAATCTGATCTACCCGGTGACTGACAACGTATTCATCCATATACTGGGGAACCAGGAAGATGTCCGGGACCACTACATTCCGATAGAGCCGACCCTGTGCGACGACCTGGACCGTCTGCTGGAGCAGGCAGAAGCACGCCTGGTGGATGCTGCGGAAGATGACGACAACCTGGACGACTCAAAGAGAGTAGAGGTCATACTCAAGGCGCTGGACAAGCTGGTCACGGTGAAGAGGTTCGACAAGGGCAACAGTCCGAACCAAGCCGGCGGTCAGGGCACCGGTAAGAAAAAAAAGCGGTCGAGCGCTGCCAAAGTCAGCAAGAACAAACTGGTGCTGACTCGTACCCAGTATGACGCGCTGCGTTACGTCCTGAGGCGCAAACTGGAGGGTCTGGGCGTCCTGGACCCCCTGATACACGACAACAACATCGAAGACATCTCATGCTCGGGTCTGGGCAACGTTTTCGTGGAGCACAGGGTATTCGGCGGACTTACCGCGACTATCGCTTACGAGACGCATGATGACCTTGACAAGTTCGTGGTTGAGCTGGCTGAGAGCATAAAGCACCCAGTCACCTTCCGTAGTCCTACCGTGGATGCCACCCTGCCTGACGGCTCCCGTATCAATATCATCTATGGGACTGACGTCTCCAAGCGAGGCAGCAACTTCACCATCCGGAAGTTCTCACCAGTCCCGATGAGCATCATAGAGCTTATTCAGCTCGGCACGCTCAACTACGAGATGGCAGCCTATCTCTCTCTCCTGTGCCAGGAGCAGATGAACATCTGGGTGTCGGGGGAGACGGCATCCGGCAAGACTACACTGATGAATGCACTGACAACCTTTATCCCGCCGGAAGCGAAGATTGTCAGCATCGAGGACACGCCGGAGGTCCAGTTGCCGCATGCCAACTGGATTCGCGGTGTGTCCCGCGGCGGCTCAAAACTGGTGCAGGCCTCCGACGTCTCCATGTTTGACCTGCTCAAGGCCGCCTTGAGGCAACGGCCGAACCTGATCATTGTCGGTGAGATCCGCGGCGAGGAGGGGGCCATCGCTTTCCAGGCAATGCAGACGGGTCACGCCTGCATGAGCACCTTCCACGCGGCAACCGTTACCAAGCTCATTCAACGTCTGACAGGCAACCCGATCAACGTGCCCAAATCTTATGTCGATAATCTCAATGCAGTGGTGGTAGCCCAGCAGGTCCGCCTGCCCAACGGGGCAACAGCCAGACGGGTGACCAGCATCAGCGAGATCGTTGGCTACGACTCGGTAGAGGACGTTTTCTCTTTCATTGATGTGTTCGTATGGAAGCCGCTTGAGGATGTCTTCGACTTCAGGGGTTACATGAGCTCCTACCTGCTGGAGGAGAAGATCGCCCCCAGGCGCGGCATTCCGCACGAGAAGAGGCAGAAGATATACATGCAGATCAAGCAGCGGGCGGAACTGCTGCGCCGTATCGACGAGGCGGGCATAACGAACTTCTATGACGTGCACCGGGTGCTGACCAAGGCATACCGACAGGGCTACTTCCGGTGACAACAAGGAGGTGTGACTCGGTGGCAGGCTACCGCCCGAGGTGAGTTCTGGCCTCTTCGGCTGGGCCCCAGACGGCTTGGCGGTAGAGACCACCGTCTTCTGTTGAGGAGGTGTTTCAATGGGCTTTGGCGACAGGTTTCGCGCACGCAATGTCAAGAAAGTCAAGCTGGACCAGGAGGAGGCTGCTGAGGTGCGGGAGCAGCAGCCCGCAAAGACCGCCAGTCCTGCCATGGAACCCGTGGCGGCGAAACCCGAGGCGAAGCCCTCGGTTGAAGATGCCTTCGAACTCCGGCCTGCCACACCCCAGGGCGACCAACAAAGTGAGGCAGAGGGTGAACCCGACTTGTTCTCCAGTATCTTCGGCGAAACGGCCTCCGAGGAGGCTACGCCCCGTTCTCTGCTGATCGAGTCCCTGCCCGAGGTCTCGCCGGACGAGCTACTCGATGAGCTTGAAGAGCTCAGGGAGATCATGTGGGACTGGTACCTCCGCTGAGCCGTGGATAAAGCTGCGCACGCGTCACGAGGGTTTCCTACTAGCGACAATGAGGGAGAGATCGCTGAAAAATGAAGGGTATCTCGGATGTCCTCTGCTGCTGCTGTTGGTAACTTCTGGTTGTGCCGGGGACTCACCGGCAGCCGTCCGCGTGGCGGGGCGCGAATCGCGCACGGAGCTGTGACCATGTATCCGGTTGAAGGAGGTCCCCCAGAGGAACCCAATCTCACGGCTGGAAGCCGGGCACCAGGTATCAAGTGGTCTGCATCGAAGGCAGGCGCTGCTGCTCCCGCCGCCGAAGGGTTGTTGTGCAGCGTAGCTGACGCGGCTGTTGGTTGAGGAAGCGGCAGGGAGGGTGAAACATGGACAAGAAAGCCAAAGGCACCAGGGTGTGGGTAAACCGTCATCTATGGTGTATCGCCGCCCTTACATTGGCGTGCTCCCTGTTTTACTACCTGGATGCCATTTTCGGCCATTTCGGATGGACAGCAGGCGAGGATGCGCTTGGTAAGCTGCACGACTTCCAGGGCCTGGTCTTTTTCGCTCCGGTAGTCTACGCAGCCTACGTTTTCGGTCTGAGAGGGGCCCTGCTGGTTGCCCTGGTGTCCATGCTTATCCTCTATCCCTATGCCATATTCGTGGCTTCTTATGAGGATGGCCTGTACCGCACCTCGGCCTTCGGCGTCATCCTCAGCGCGGTGGGTGCGGCCATAGCCATGCTGCGAAGCAGTGATGAGCAGCGACGCAGAAGCATGAACGAACTGAGGTCTCTCTACGATCTGGGCAAAGCCGCAGAGGAGAGCACTTCTATAGACCGGTTCCTGACATCAGCGGTGAGAATCATTTCCAGCACCATGCAAAACTCGGAGATGGTGAAGGTCAGAATAACCGTGAGGGACAGCACCTTCGAAAGTCCTGACTTCGTGGAACACCCAGGCCGGATAAAGGAGAGCCTGGTCGTGGGTGAGGACGTACTCGGTACCATAGAACTGTGCTCCGACAGCAAGCGGAGCACCCACCTTGCTGGCTGCCAAACGCTGGTCAAGACCTTCGCGGAGAGGATCAGCGGAGCAGTCCGCAGGCTGGAACTGGAGCAGTCCCTCAAGGTCTACTCCGAGCAACTGGAAGAAATGGTGGAACAGAGGACGAGGGATCTGAAAGACGCGTACGGGCAATTGCGGCTGCTCTCGAACACGGTGAAGAGCTCAATCGACGGCATAACCCTGGCAGACATGGAAGGGAACCTCACCTTCGCCAACGAGGCGGCACAGAACATGTGGGGCTATACCTTCGATGAACTCATCCGGATGAAGATGCCCCAGTTGTACGCAGCCCAGGAGGCAGCCTTTCTGGAAAGGGAGGTCATCCCGGCATCGCGGACCGGCGTCTGGACGGGCGAGTTGAACGCTGTCAGGAAGGATGGGAAGAAATTCCCTGCCCTGGTGACTACCTCGCCAGTCCACGATGACGAAGGGCAGACCGTGGCCATAGTCAGCGTCCATCGGGATATTACCGAAACGAAGAGCATGAGAGACAAGCTTATTCGCTCCGAGAGATTGGCCGCAGTGGGCGAATTGGCATCGGGAGTTGGGCACGAGTTGCGCAACCCCCTGAACGTGATAAGGAACTGCGTCTATCTGCTTAACATGACCCTGGCTGACACTGCTGACGAGGAGACCTTGAACACCCTGAAGCTTCTCGACCAGCAGGTCGACATTTCCAACAAGATCGTCACCGACCTGCTGAATTTCACCCGGGTCAGGCCGCCATCGCTGGCACCCGTTGACCTCAATAGCCTGGTGAACGAGAGCTTGACCTGGGTGGTGATCCCTGAGGACATAGCGGTTTCCGCCGATTTCACCCCGGCTTGCCCTGCTGTGATGGCAGATGCCGAACAACTGGGCCGTGCTTTTGGCAACATCATCTCCAACGCCTTGCAGTCTATGAACGGCAGCGGTCAACTGAAGGTCATCACCGGGGTGGCCAATGACCACGCCTGGGTGACTTTTGAGGACACCGGGTGTGGCATTCCTGAGGAAAACCTGGACAAGGTCTTCCAGCCTCTGTTCACTACCAAGCCCAAGGGCATTGGTCTTGGCCTTGCCATCACCAGAGGTCTGATTGAGCAGAATGGCGGCGCCATCGAAATCGCCAGTCAGGTAAATAGGGGCACAGCTTTCACGATAAAGTTACCTGTGATCGAGCAAGGAGGCAAGCCGGTATGAAGGAGCACGGCAGCGTGTTGGTGGTCGATGACAACGTGGACTTGCTTAACAGCCTATCGTCCATACTGAGGAAGAGCGGCTATCAGGTAGACGTGGCTGAAGACGGTCTGACCGCTGTGGACAAGTCCAAGAAGCACAGCTTCGACGTCATACTGATGGACGTTGTCATGCCCGGGATGGATGGCCTGGAGGCTTTTCGAAAGATCAGGCAGATAAATCCTGGGGCCAAGGTCATACTGATGTCCGCCTACTACGATGATGAAGCCATGCAAGAGGTCCTGAACGAGGGGGCACATGAGGCAGTGTGCAAACCTTTCGATGTCGCGTGGCTTATGGACATGATCAAGAAGATTGTCTCAAATCCCCCGATACTCATAGTGGATGACGACCCGGACTTCTGCCGGACCATGGCAAGACTGTTCGAAACGGAGGGCTACCGAGTGCATACCGCCGGCAGCGGCGAAGAGGCGCTCAGAATAGCAAAGCAAAGGGCATGCCAGGTCGCTTTCGTCGACGTCAAGCTGCCTCTCATGGATGGGCTGGAGACCTTTCTCAGGCTGAAGGAACTGAACCCCGGTATTGTGGCCGTCATGGTCACGGCATATCGAGACGAGGTGCAGGGCATCATCCAGAAAGCCCTGGCAGCAGCAGCCACCGCCTGCCTCTACAAGCCATTCGATCCCTCTGAGGCGGTAGGACTGGTGAATCGCGTCTCACATCGGATTCCGACCACGGAGGTGTCCAAATAGCCGGTAGACCCAGCATACTGGTGGTAGATGATGACCTCGCCTTCCTGCAGGTGATCAGGCGTGTGCTGGAGGCGAGAGGCTACGAAGTGGAGGGGGCCGCATCAGCCAGCGAGGCGATGTCGAAGGCTGAGAGGCGCTTCTTCAATGTGGCCATCATCGACATCAGCCTGCCTGATATGGACGGCACGGAGCTGCTCTCTAGGCTCATCAACATGCACCCAGATGTCATTGCAGTGATGCTGACTGGACATTCGTCCGTGCAGAATGCTATTCGGTCCCTCAACAGCGGCGCGTTCTCCTATCTCGAGAAGCCCCTCAACCCGGACCAGCTTTTGGCGGTCGTGGCCAGAGGTCTGGAGAAGCAGCGGCTCGTCCTTGAGAACAGGCGTCTTATGGAAGAGATGGAGAAACATGCGCGAGAGACGAGTGTTCTCCTGGCTGTGTCTCAGGCTGTGTCTCAGTCGCTTGACCTGGAACAGATTCTGGATGCGGCGCTACATAAAACGATATCGAGCATGAACCTGGCAGCCGGATACGTCCACCTCGCAGGCGAGGGCAAGCCGGTTCTGAGAAGATACCACGGTCTTGCCCGCGACGTGATCAATGAAATCGAACTGGCACCGGCCGGAGGCATCCTCGGCCAGATACTCAGGTCAGGTCAACCCGTCGTCGTCGAAGACACAGCCGCATGCCCCCAGCGCGATGTAGCTTGCCTCGCCAACGGTGGCTATCCCTCCTATGCCGGAATCCCGCTGACGATTATGGGTGAGACCATCGGCGTCATGGGCCTCGCCGGAGCACCAGGCCGTTCTTTTTCCGCCGAGGACATCAAGCTGCTTACTGCGGTGGGCAGGGAGATATCGATCGCGGTGCGGAACGCGCAGCTATATGAGGAAGCATCAAGCAACAGAGCCCTCAGAGAACTCGATGCTCTGCGGACAGAGTTCCTGGCCAACGTGTCCCATGAGCTGCGTAGCCCCCTCGCTTCCATCAAGGGGTTCGCCACCACTCTTCTCCAGCCGGACGTGGAGTTCGACAAAGAAAGCTGGCTCGACTTCTTGCAGACCATTGACAAGGAAGCCGATAGGCTCAAGCGCCTGATTGAAGAGCTGCTTGTCATGTCCTGTCTTGAGGCCGGAGCACTGGAAGCCAAGAGAGATCGCCACACCATAGCCGAGGTCATCGAGTCAATCAAAGACAGGTTATACAGTATGGCTTTCAGCCACAGGCTCAGAATAGCCGTTCCTGCCGATCTGCCGCCCGTTGCCATTGATGAGGCTCATATAGGCGAGGTGATCACTAACCTGGTAGAGAACGCCGTAAAGTACTCCGGCGAGAATACCGAGATCGTGATTGAAGCCAGCTACAGCGATGGCCAGGTGATAACCAGCGTGGTCGATGAGGGTGTCGGCATTCCCGCAGAGTTTCATGAGAAGATATTCGAACGCTTTTATCAGGTGGAGGACGAGGGTCGCGGTCAGCGAGGTGGGACTGGCCTGGGTCTCTCCATTTGCCGTGGCATTGTTGAGGCGCACCGCGGCAGGATATGGGTGCAGAGCGAACCAGGAAAGGGCTCCAGGTTCAGCTTCAGCCTACCGGTCAGCTCAGAGGAATGATTCAGTTATGCGCAAGACGCACATCCTGGTGGTTGACGACGACGCTGCCATACTGAGGCTGCTCTGTACGAACCTCAGGGCGCGGGACTACAGGGTGACCGTGGCCTCCGATGGCCAGGAAGCCCTGGAGGCGATACAGACAGACTTCGTGGACCTGGTAATCCTGGATATCATGATGCCCAAGCTCGACGGAGTGGAGGTATGCCGCCGCCTGCGCGAGTGGTCGCAGGTGCCGATTATCATACTCAGCGCAAAGGGGGATGAAAAAGACAAGGTCAAGTGTCTGGAGCTAGGTGCAGACGATTACCTGACCAAACCATTCGGCATTGCGGAGCTCCTGGCGCGAATCAAGACGGCTCTTCGGCACGCTGGCATGTCCGCCCAGGTTCCTGCTCAGCCTGTCTTTGCCTGCGGGGGCCTTGAAATCAATTTCGATATGAGGCGGGTCACAGTAGATGGAGTGGAGGTGAGGCTGACACCCACCGAGTACTCTCTGTTGCAGCAGTTGGCTGCCAACGCAGGCAAAGTCATGACTCACGGCATGCTCCTGCAAAAGGTCTGGGGAGAGCAGTACTTCTCGGAAAAGGAGTACCTGCGTGTTTTCATAGGGCGGTTAAGAAAGAAGATTGAGCCAGACCCGGAGAACCCTGTATATATCTTGACCGACCCGGGCGTCGGCTATCACCTTGCAGTGACTGAGAGTTCTCCCTAGGCGCAGTTAGCCAGACACGCTCCCAGGTTTGATACTCCTGCCACCATCCTCGTCGCGGCCGCAGTTGTACATCCTGAAAAAGCCAGAAGAGCAGCGCTAAGTCCACATGCTGCCCACCTCCAATTCTGAGAAGGTGAATTACCACTTACCAGGTCTTGGCCTGTATGCCCAGTCCTATGGGTTGCCTTAGCCATGCGCACGCCGAGAACAGTTGCCAGGATGGGAAAGAGCCCATCGGAGTCGGTATGTTTCT
>QMOF01000006.1 GCA_003650185.1 Chloroflexota bacterium
CGCGTTGGGAGGCATCCCGGGAGAGCCAGGTGCCACGCTCGCTGCCAGCGGCTCGTTGTGGCGTTAGTCTCTCGCGGGCTTGCCGGTGCCACGCTATCACGTTTCCCCTCTCCGTGATGTAACTAGTCCTTAACTTCCTGGGCACACTTCTTAACCCCGGCGTAACCACGTGTGGGTTAGACTGGTATTACAGCTCGTGCACACTCGCAATGTACTATCGTGCACTCAACCCCGGGGGTGGGGGCTAGCCATCGGGGGTGCCAGTCTTATGCGGCACCCCGACAAGTGACAAGTAGGAGGATGAAGAGGAACATGAACAACAGGTTCGAGAGACTGCTGACACCGGGAACGATCGGCAAGTTGCACATCAAGAACAGGATCGTCATGCCGCCGATGGTCAGAAACTACGCCACCCCTGACGGGTTGGTGAGTAAGCGCCTCGTCGACCACTACGCCACCATAGCCAGGGGCGGCGTCGGCCTAGTCATAGTCGAGGCCACCAACATCACGCCTCAAGGAAAGGGGTTCTACCAGCAGCTGGGGATATGCACCGACGGCTCGATTACAGGGCTCAGCTTTCTGGCCGAGTCCATCAAAGAATGGGGTGCAAAGGTGGCCATACAGATTCATCACGCAGGCAGGCAGACGACGTCGTCGGTCACTGGCACGGAAGTGGTGGCGCCTTCGGCAATACCCTGCCCCGTGCAGATGGAGGTACCCAGGGAGCTGACTACCAGGGAGGTGGCCGACCTGGTGGAGGCGCACGTTCGCGCTGTGACCAGGGCCAGGGCGGCGGGTTTCGACGCGGTGGAGATCCACGGTGCTCACGGGTATATCGTGAACCAGTTCCTGTCACCGGTGACCAACCGCAGGACGGACAAGTACGGGGGCGACCTGGAGGAAAGGATGGCCTTCGCCCTGGAGATCATCGAAAGGGTGAAAGAGGAGACTGGCGCCGATTTCCCGCTCATATTCAGAATGAACGGGGACGACTTCGTAGAGGACGGCCTCACCATAGAAGATGCCAGGAAGATCGCTGAGAGGCTGGTAGCAGCCGGGGTAGACGCCCTGCACGTGACCGGCGGGATGTACGAGACAATACTCAACCCGCGCTGCACCAGCGCCTTCGGTCTGTCATCGATGTATGTGCCCGGCGGCGCTCTGGTAGGTCTGGCCGAGGAGATCAAGAAGGTGGTCAGCGTGCCTGTGATCACAGTCGGGGGCATCTCACCGGAAATGGGGGAGGAAATCCTCCGGCATGGAAGAGCGGACTTCATCGCCATCGGGAGGGGCCTGCTGGTCGACCCGCAGTTGCCAAACAAGCTGGCACGGGGCGAGGTGGAAGACATCCGCCGGTGTATCAGGTGCAACGAGGGATGCATCGGCAGGCTTTTCGACCAGAAAGAAGTGCGCTGCGCCGTCAATGCCGAGGTCGGCTACGAAGGGGATCGTCTTATCCCGGCCCATCGGCCAAAGAGGGTGCTTGTTATTGGCGGCGGAGTGGCCGGTATGGAAGCCGCCAGGGTGGCGGCCACCAGGGGGCACCAGGTCACTCTGTGGGAGAAGAGCGACCAGTTGGGCGGTCATCTGGTGGAGTCATCGGTGCCGGAGTTCAAGGCTGACATCAGGCCGTATAGGGACTGGCTGGCGTCGCAGGTACGCAAGCTGGGCGTGCAGGTGGAGATGGGCAGAGAAGCCACTGCTGGGTCGGTCCAGGAGGCCAGTCCGGATGCGGTGGTCGTGGCCACGGGCTCCTGCTGCCTGATGGCGGAGGTAGCGGGGTTGGACAAACCTCACGTGGCCACCGCTATGGACGTCTTGCTCGGCAAGACTAAAGTGGGGGACCGGGTCATTGTAGTCGGCGGCGGCCTGATTGGCTCGGAGACCGCTGCGTACCTGGCCCAGCAGGGAAAGAAGGTCACCATCGTGGAGATGCTGCCGGAGATAGCGGCGGATGTGACGCTGATGAGCAAGGGAGCGCTGATGACGCTGCTGGCCGAGAACCAGGTGGAGATGCTGACCGACCTGAAGATCTCGGAGGTGACCGACACGGGGGTCCTGGCTGTCGACAAAGAGCACAACATCCGCTCCTTAGAGGCAGATAGCGTGGTGCTCGCCTGGGGCCTGAGCCCAGTGACGGCGCTGTATGAAGATCCCAAAGGCAAGGTGCCCGAGCTGTACATGGTGGGTGACTGCGTTGAGCCGCGCAAGATAGGAGAGGCCACCCGCGATGGATACAGAGTGGGGACAGTGATCTGATCCCGCAGGACCAGGGCATAGCATCAGGCTCAAGAACGGGAGATTAGTGGTTCTTGGGTGACCGCATGCAGGTATCGTTAACAGGGCTAAGCATGCCCGGAAGGTCACTGGTTTGGAGGAAGTGGAGGACCTCATGGGTGGGTTTCATGTCACCGGGCCTCTTTGCAAGGCCGTCATTCTTCCCGCTATCAAGGAGATGAAGCGGACCAACCTCGGATCCGGCGTAGGTATCGCTTCGCTCGGCCCACCCCAGCGGCTACCGTGGGCGGGGTGGCTTTAGTCTCCTTCGGCGGCGCTCACCCGCTTCTTCAAACCCTCGTAGGCCCGCCTGACCTCGTCGACGGACGCCTCGTTTTCCAGCGTGGTAAGGTCGCCCACGCTCTGGCCGACGGCTAGCGCCTTGAGCACGCGTCGCATGATCTTGCCGCTTCTTGTCTTGGGGAGGGAGTCTACGAAGTATACCTCGTCGGGGGTGGCGACGGGGCCGATAGCCTGGCGCATGTGCCGTACCAGTTCCTTTCTCAAGGTAGCGGATGGCTTGACATCCTCCTTGAGGGTGACGAACAGGACGATCCCCTCGCCTTTCACCTCGTCGGCCTTGCCTACCACGGCGGCCTCGCTGACTGCCGGGTGGGCAACGGCGGCGTCCTCAAGCTCGGCGGTCCCGATCCGGTGTCCCGCCACCTTGAGCACCTCGTCCGCCCGACCCAGCAGCCACAGATAGCCGTCCTCGTCCTTCATGGCGAAGTCGCCGGTGTAGTAAGAGCCAGGAAAGCGTGTCCAGTAGGTCTCCTTGTAGCGCTGGGGGTCACCGTAGATGTCCAGCAGCATCCCTGGCCAGGGCCTCCTTATGATCAGGTATCCGGTCTCCCCCGGGCGCGTCTCTTGCCCGCTGGCATCCACCACGGCGGCATCGACACCGGGGAGAGGGAAGGTGGCCGAGCCGGGCTTAAGTGGCACGGGCTCGATACCGGGTGTCGGAGAGATCATGATACCGCCTGTTTCCGTCTGCCACCAGGTGTCAACGATGGGGCACCTTTCGCCCCCGATGTACTTGTAGTACCACTGCCACGCCTCGGGGTTTATCGGTTCGCCGACGCTGCCGAGAAGCTCCAGGCTGGACAGGTCATGTTTCAGCGGCCCTTCCTCACCATGACGCACGAACATACGCACCGCCGTCGGAGAGGTATAGAAGATACGGACGCCGTACTTCGCGATGATGTCCCACCATCGGTCAACGGTGGGATAATCAGGCGCACCTTCGTACAGCACAATGGCGGCAGCGTGAGAAAGAGGGGCATAGACTATGGAGCTGTGGCCGGTAACCCAGCCCACGTCAGCGGTGCACCAGTATACCGATTCCTCCCGGATGTCGAAGACCCACTGATAGGCCGAGTGGTTGAACACCAGATAGCCACCCGTGCTGTGCACCACCCCTTTTGGCTTACCCGTGGTGCCGGAGGTGTAGAGGACGTACAGGGGGTGAGTGGACTCTACCGCTTCGCAATCGATGAACTTGCCTGCGCCTTCCAGCAGGGACGGCAACCAGATGTCCCTGTCTTCCTTCATGGGCACCGGCTCTCCTGTGCGCCTGGCCACGATGATGTTCTGCACCGAGGGGCACCGCACTGCTGCCTCGTCGGTTATCTCCTTCAGAGGTATGATCTTACCCCGGCGGTACCCTCCGTCAGCCGTGACGATTATCTTGGCCTGGGTGTCTGCCACTCTGTCACAGATTGCCTGGGCGCTGAAGCCGGAGAAGATGACCGTGTGGACTGCTCCTATCCGAGCGCAGGCTAGCATGGCGATCGGCAGCTCGGGGATCATGGGCAGGTAGAGGGCGATGCGGTCCCCCTTTGTCACTCCCAGTTGCCTTAGCGCCGAGGCAAAGCGGTTGACCTCGCGGAAGAGGGTGGAGTAGCTGAGTACCCTTGTTTCCCCCCTCTCTCCTTCCCAGTAGATAGCCACCTTGCTCCGCCGCCACATTTTCGCATGGCGGTCAACACACTGATAGCACGCATTCAGTCTGCCGCCCACGAACCACCGTGCGTAAGGCATGTGCCAGTCCAGCACCCGGTCCCAGGTCTTGTACCAGTCAAGCTTCCGGGCCTCGCCCGACCAGAAGTCTTCCGGGTCCTCCAGCGAGCGGCGGTGCATCTCGCTGTAGCGCTTCAGCGGCCAAAGGCGCAGCCCTGTGGCCAGGGAGCTAGCCCTGCCTGTATCCGGGTCTTGTTTCATGAAGCTCCAGCCCTCTCATTCATGCATGACCGCTTTGGGTGGTCTGTCAGCGCACTCATCAAGCGGCTTATGCGGGTAACTCTGTCCGTGCCCCAGTGATCCTGTTCCCTATAGTCCTTCCAAAGTCTATGCATTGGCTGAGCTCTTCCTCGGTGGGGACGAACTTGAAAGCGAGGCCGGAATCCATTACCTCGATGCCGGCCTGGCCCAGCTCCTGCTGGGCCAGCTTCACAGCACCACCCGCCCACCCGTGCGAGCCGAAGGCAGCGCCCAGCTTGCCCTTAGGCTTGAGTCCTTTGAGGTAGGTCAGGAAGGCCGCGACGGAGGGGAACAGTCCATTGTTCAGCGTGGGGGACCCGACGAGGACGGCCCTGGCATCCAGGACTTCCTTCATTATGTCGCTCTGGTCGGACCTGGTGAGGTTGTAGACTCGTACCTCTGGCCCTTCGTTGGCAATACCCTGGGCCAGAGCCAGCGCCATTTTCTCGGTACTTCCCCACATGGTGTCGTAGACCACCAGCGCCTTGTTCCGGGAATCTCCTCTGCCCCAGGCAGCGTATGCCTGTACTATGACCTCATGGTGAGAGCGCCAGATGACCCCGTGGCTGGGCGCGATCATGCCGATATCCAGCCTGCTGAGCTTGTCCGCCGCCTTCAGGATCAAGTCCCCGAAGGGCATCAGGATGTTGGCGTAGTACTTGGCGGCCTCGGGCATCACCACGTCGAGGCCGACCTCATCGTCGAACCTCACGGAACTGGCCATGTGCTGGCCGAAGGCGTCCATGGAGAACAGGATGTTGTCCTCCACCAGGTAGGTGCACATGGAGTCCGGCCAGTGGAGCATGGGGGTGGGGATGAATCGAAGCCTCCTCTTGCCGAGCTCCACCTCGCTCCCCTCCTTTACCGGCATCAGGGGCCAGTCGGTGTGGAAGGTCTTCTTGAGGCCGCTGTCTCCGAACTTCTCCAGGGTGATCAGCTTAGCTTTCTTCGCCTCGCTCATCACCATTGGCAGGGAGCCGGAATGGTCCATCTCCACATGGTTCGACACCACGTAGTCGATGTCCTGGAGAGGCACCAACTCGGTGACCCTGGATACCATTTCGCTATAGAATGGCGCTTTGACGGTGTCTATCAGGGCTATCTTCTCGTCGACAACCAGGTACGCGTTGTACGTCGTTCCGAGGCGGGTGGAGTACCCGTGGAAGTTCCTTATGTTCCAGTCGATGGCGCCAACCCAGTAGACGCCCTCAGCCAGCCTCACATTCCCCATTGCTTTCTCCTCCGTATGGTGAGCCGTGCCCCGCATCCTGGCACTGGCTTATTGGCAGCAATGTCAGCCCTGGTGCCGGGCACGGGTGTTTGGTCGGGCCACTGTCTACGCCAGCGTGGCCAGCAGATCGCTTCCCTTTGGCGTCAGCTCGTACCTGTCGTCCCTGGGTGCGGCAAGGCCCGCTGACGTCAAGTCGCGCAGGCCGCTTCTGACGCGAAAGAGGGGCAGCCCCGTTTCTCTGGCCACCTCTTCGGGAGACCTCAACCCGGACTCCAGGGCGCGCAGCAGCCTGGTCCCGGAGTCAGTCGGTTTGCCGTCAGGACTGATGCAACCCATAGTCTGCTCTTCCTCCTCTTGCCTACAGCGCCTTCATGCAGAGGTACCAGTCCTTGCATTCGTACCCCTGCCCCAGCCGCTCCTCGGCCATTTCCTGGGTGTTGGGGGGTGGCACAATTACCTTGTCGCCCGGTTGCCAGTTTGCCGGAGTGGCCACGCCGTGCTCGTCCGTGGTCTGGAGCGCTTCTACCAGCCTCAGTATCTCTGCCATGTTCCTGCCAGTGGTGAGGGGGTAGTACAGTATAGCCCGTATCACCTGGTTCGGATCGATGATGAAGACGCATCTGACCGTTTCAGTCTTGCTCTGCCCTTCGTGGATCATACCGTAGCGCAGGGCCACATCCTTGTTCAGGTCGGCGATGATGGGGAAGGGGATCTTCACCCCGAGTTTCTCCTGCACGTTGCGCACCCAGGCAATGTGCGAGCTGATGCTGTCGACGCTCAGGCCCAGTAGTTCCACGCCGCGCTCTTGAAGCTCCTCGTATATGTCGGCAAAGGCGATGAACTCCGTGGTGCACACCGGCGTGAAATCGGCCGGGTGGGAGAAAAGGATCAGCCAGCTCCCCTTGTAGTCGTCAAGCTTGATGGTTCCCTGCGTGGTCAACGCCTCGAAGTCCGGGGCCCGCTCACCAAGCCGGGGCAACCCGACCTCTTCCTTCAACTGTTCCATGTTATACCTCCTTCGTAGTCCTGTTTGCCCTTATGACTCGCTTCCCCCTGGGCAGACGGAGTGGGTCCGCTGTGTTTACTTCTTCGGCTCTTCGCAAGCCTGGCAGACCGTCATTCCAGCCTGGTGAACTCGTCCTTGGTGGCGCCGCACACCGGGCATACCCAGTCGCCCGGCAAGTCTTCAAATGCAGTCCCGGCGGCGATGCCGCTGTCTGGATCGCCAACCTCGGGGTCGTATATATAGCCGCAAACGTTGCACTCGTAACTGGCCACTTTGGCGACCTTCTCCCTTCTCTCTTCCACGTAGGATGGGGCTGTCTTTGGAGTGGTCCCCCGCTTTATCAGGTGGTAATAAGCGTAGGTCATTGGCTCCCCGTCCTGGAGGACGTCGGCGCTGACGAGGTCGCCAATGAAATCGGCGTGCGTTCCGGCATCCACCTCCTGCGTTACTTTGACTTCCAGGTAAGCCAGCGCGTGGTCCAGCACGATCGGAGATCCGGTCTCACCGACCTTGTAGTTGATGCCGTCAAACTTGTCTGTGTCTCTGCCCGATTTGAAGCCGAAGCGCCCGATGAAAGGCAGCGGGGCGTCCTGGGACAGCACTGACACGGAGAAGGCCCCGCTGTCCTTGATGTACTGGTAGGTGAGATTGTCCTTGTTTATGCACACGGACAGGGAAGGGGGTTGCGAAGCGACCTGTATGACCGTGTTGGCAATCTGGGCGTTGAGCTTGCCGTCCTTTGCCGCGCCCACTATGTACAAGCCATAAGTTATGCTGTGGAGCGCCCTGGTGTTGATCCGAGCTTCCTGTGCCGGCGCGGCTGACTGATTGGCCGTGTGCTGGGTCGATGGGTTATCCTTCATTCTTTACTGGTATCCCTCCTTTGCTGTGTAGTCGCTCGTAGTTGGTACAGTACTTGAGAACCGGGGGTGGAACAGCAGCGCCTGTTGCCCGCACCGCCCCGATTCATCAGGAAGTTGCCTTACATCAGGCGTCCCTCCACCACGTCCCAGTTGACGTTCTTGAAGAACACCTCTATGTAATCGCCCCGCTTCAGGCCGTAGTCAATCATGAAGGCATGCTCAAACACGTCCAGCACCAGGACCGGGGTACCACCGGCGAGGTGCCCGGTTTCATGCTCGTTGATCCATTGATTGATAAGCCTTCCGGTGGCGTTGTCCAGGTACAGGATGGCCCAGCCGATGCCACGCATCGTGGCGGTGCCTCTGAAGTCCTTCTCCCAGTCGTCGTAGCTGCCGAACTCCTCTGCCAGTTTCTTGGCCAGTCTACCCGACCTGTCCAGGTTACCTTTGCCCCCGAGGTTTCCAAAGTAGTACTCGTGGAGGCGCATGCCGTTGAACTCAAAGCCCAGCCGTCTCTTCAGCTCGGCGTACTCCGGCGTGCCAGCCTTCCCTTCTTTCAGCATGGCAGAACCCAACTCCAGCAGCTTGTTGGTGTTGGTGACATAACCCTGGTAGAGGGTGAAGTGGTTGTTGAGGAGTGTCTGGCTGAACCCTTCCATCCCTACCAGGTCCGAATAGTCTTTCGCTGCGTAAGCCATTGAATATCCTCCTCTCTCGGCCAGCCGGATCACGCTGCTCCCGGGACCGTTCCCACGGCTGGCTGGCCCGACGTCGTGACTTCTAGCACGGGCCGTATTCTCTGGTGCCCACCGAGAAGCCGAGGTCCTTCAGATGAGAGACCACCCGGCCCGGGTCTGCCGCGTCGATGTGGACGACCAGGTCTCTGGTCGTGCCTTCTGGGGTTTCCAGGGTACAGGCAGACCTTATTCGCACTCCAGCTTTGCTCAGGCACTCAGCCACCTTGCACATGGACCCTGCGTCGCCGGCCCCGTGTACGATGACGCGTGAGCCATCTTCCCCGATGCCCATCAGGGGATTCAGAATCTTGTAGAAAAAGTCGTTCGTGGTCACTATGCCTACTACACGGCCGTCTTCGATCACCGGAAGCGAGCCCACCCTCCGGCTCTGCGCGGTGGCTATGGCACATTCGACAGTCGCATCAGGACTGATGGTCACCACCTCTCTCTTCATTATTTCTTTTACTGTCATCTTGCTGAGGACATGGCTGAGCTCCCAGCGGGTGAGAGAGATCGCCTGGGACGGAGCGGCTCGCTCCAGCATGTCTTTGGTGACAATTCCCACCAGCTTGCCCTTGTCGACCACCGGCAGGCGCTCGATTCGATGAAACTCCATGATCTTCCCGGCTTCGATCATTGGCGTATTGCTGGCTACCGTAATGACGTTGCTGGTCATAATGTCACGTACAAGCACGGTTACCTCCATGTATATGCTGGTGTCGGCACCACTTTCGAGTTACGAGCTAACCGATGTCATCTCTTTTCCGCAGCACACCAGAGTTTCCGCACCCACCCTGGTCACTGTCACCTCGTTGCCGCACACGCTGCAACGGTACCTCTCGCCCGCATTCTTCACCCCACGTCAGCACCTCCTGTTTTCGCCTGCCAGATGGAGGCTTGCCCGTGCCACCATGGCCGGCAAGGGCGACCGGCTTACCGCGCAAGGTCGCTCTTCATGTCCCGAAGTTGCCTCAGATGGGACTTCTCTTCGCTGATTATCCTGTCAAGCGTATCGCGGTCAGGCCGGCGGACAAGCCCTCGCAACTCGGAATAGAAGAGAATGGAGTCCTTCTCCGTACCTATGCCTATCTGAATGGCCTCGGCGTCGCTGCTCACCTTGAGGGCCGTGTCTCGGGCCACCTGGTCATCGGTGAATACGGATGAGTCGACCAGCGCCTTCAGGTAGTCCTGGTACTCGTCGGTGACCTCCTCGGGTAGGTGATCACCCTTCAAGGAGCCGAGCATCCTCTGGAAGGTGTCGATGTGTTCTCTCTCCTTGTCAGCAAGCTACCGGTAGGCGCTGGTGCCTTTCAGCCCGTGCTTTGACTCAGCCAGACCCTCGTAGAAGGCCACCCCGTTCCGCTCGATCCCGAGCGCCACGCCGATGAGCCCGCTGCCGGAAGCGAAGATACCCATACTGTCCTCCTTGCTACAGCCTCTGCAAGTACTTGTGGGCTGCCAGCGCTGCTTTGGCTCCCTCGCCGGCCGCGACCACTATTTGCTTCTTGGGTACGTTGGTGACCTCGCCTGCCGCGAAAAGCCCTCGCACCTCGGTCTCGCAAGAGCAGGTGAGCACGATCTCACCGGACCGTTCAGTCTCACCAGGTCCCTGACTACCTCCGGGTTGGGTACCAGTCCTATCTCCACGAAAACGGCCCCGACCTCGATCATCTTTTCCTCGCCGTCCTTTGAGGCCCTAATGGCGATGCTCTCGACGCGATTGGCGCCGTCCACGCGGGTCACCTCGTGATTGAGGAAGGTGGTCAGGTTGGACGCCCGTTGCGCCTTGTCCACAAGTACCTGGCCGCCGATGTCCTTGCTTGTGAGCAGCGTGCTCATTCTCTTTCTGGTAGCGTACACAGCCGCCGCCGTTCCTGCGGGACCACCGCCGATTATGGTCAGGTCGTACACGGTTCCCCCCACCAGACCTAGGCTGTCAGTCTATGCATCAGACACTTGCAGCCCACCCCTGTGTTTCAGTGACTCGCCATGACGTACAGCAAGAGGCAGGGAATCGGGATATTGGGCATCACTTGATCCCGATCTGGACCTTCTTCGGTTTCACTTCGGGTACCTTAGGCAGATTGATCTCCAAGATGCCGTTTTTGTAGCTGGCCTCGACCTTCTCGGTGTCCACGGCGGCGGGGATGGTAATTGAGCGAGTGAAGCTGCCATAGGCCCTCTCGCAATGGTAGTAGTTCTCCTCTTTGATCTCGGTGTCGGCTTTCCTCTCCCCTTTGATGGTCAGGGTGTCTCCCACGATTGATATGTCGATGTCTTCCTGCGTCATGCCCGGGAGCTCAGCCCTGATCACGAAACGGTCGTCTTTCTCGAACATCTCGACGGGGGGCAGCCAACCCCTGCCCGTCGTGGACGGTCTCCACCAGGGGCCCATTGCCCGGTCGAACAAGTCGCCGAGTCGACTTTCCATATCTTCCAGCTCCCTGAAAGGTCTCCAGGGCCACGTGCCCCACCTTGGTCTCCATCTCTCCATCGTCATAGTTGTCACCTCCTCACCTTATTTGGCTCAACATGGTCGGGCTGCCGGTCCTGACGCGCAGCCGACCTGCACCGTTGCCTCATGCCTTTGTTGCAGCCTGCTCAGTGTGCCACGCTGCCTGGGCTTTCGTGCGCCTCGTCAGCTCGCTCCCTGTCTGCTGCTTGCAGGGCCTCAATTATTGCCTGGTTGAACCTGGGCAGGTCAGCCGGTTTGCGCGCGGTAATGAGGTTGCCATCACACACCACCGGCTGATCGACCCACTCCGCGCCAGCGTTCCTGAGATCGACAGCCACCGACTGCCAGGAGGTGACGCGGCGATCTCTGAGTATGTCGGCGGAGATGAGAAGCTGTGGGCCGTGACAGATAGCAGCCACTACCTTACCCGCTTGGGACGCCTTTCGTACCAGGTCTATCATCGGCTGGTGGAGGCGCATCTTGTCTGGTGCGTAGCCTCCGGGGATTATGACGGCGTCAAAATCATCGGCGTTGACTTCGTCCGCGATGGCATCGGGTCTGACCACTGTCTGTCCTCGCTTGCCGTGGTAGCTGTCCCGAGAGCCGCTACCCACGATTCTCACCCTGACCCCGGCGTCTTTCATGGCTCTCAATGGCTCCACAAGCTCGGAGTCCTCGAATCCTTCTTCGGCCAGGATGATGACCTGTTTCCCATCGAGCATTTCCTCGCTCTCCTTGTCTACTCCCCTCGCTACTGCCTGGCTTTGTGCACCGATGGCCAAAAGTCCCTGCTGCGGTTGAGGGGCAGGCAGGCTAGCGCGGGAAGGAGCAAAGCTGGGGGGTTGGGGACTTCGCTCCCACGCCGCGAAGCGAGGC
The DNA here is from genome assembly GCA_003650185.1 of Chloroflexota bacterium. Taxonomy (GTDB): domain Bacteria; phylum Chloroflexota; class Dehalococcoidia; order UBA2247; family RBG-13-53-26; genus B9-G15. The sequence goes on from QMOF01000006.1 coordinate 11,705, forward strand.
CAAAAGGGCACAAAAACCTCTTTTCTAGCCTGCCTGCTTGGAGGCCTGTTCAATCTTCCGGGCTACTTCCTCCTTCGCTCGGCTGCTCCGGAGAAAGGCCGGGCAGTCATCTCCCTGCAAACCGGCAGCAAGTACACACGGTTGACTGAGGATTGCACTGCCTGGAAAGCCTGGGTGATAAGCTGCGCCAGCTTCATTCGCTCAGGTGCCTCCAGTATGACCACCACATCAGGAGGTCCGTCTACCAGGTCGGCCCCGACGACACCGGCCTCGCCTCTAAGCGTTTCGGCAGCCTGTTGAGACTTGTCTTGCGCCACGTCGAGGAGAACATAAGACCGCGACGTCATCGCTCAGTATCCTCTTGTTTCCGGCTGCTCCACTGTTCACAGTCGTCCTTGCCGCAATCCTGTCGAGAAGCCTTGATGATCGTCTCCAATACTGGATGATAGGCAGCTAGCAATGAAGAAGTCATAACGCTGGATGCAAAAACGTTGAAAAGTTGTGTCATCTAGCGTGTGTCCCTACCCGGGCCCGCGTAACTGGGCGACGGATGTCCAGCCGCTGTTGCGCTGTGGTGAAAATGTCAGGGCTGGTTGTTTAGTGAGCCTGATCAGCCGTGGTCATGAATAGCCTTGTGCTGGTGGGGTGTCAGGTCCCCGAGTTGACACCCCACCAGATATGGTCTGTGTCAGTGTGTCAGTTGCTCCTACCAAGGGTGGGGTACTCTGCAGAAGGCATGTTCCGTGGTCTCACTGCTACGAAAGTGCGGGTTGGGTAAGATGAAGTGTTACGTTGTAACCGAGTCTTTGCGTGGGTGTCGAGTGGGCCCCCGACCCGAAGCCTTTCCACCCCGACGATCAGGCGACGAGGCCGTCGGCTCGGGAAGTCCACTGCCTGCCCACCCTCCTCCGGTTAGTTCGTCAAGCGGGTTGATACGCCTCCGCTTTGGTCTTGAGCGACCTGGTCGTCCTGCACTTGGGGAAACCGCTACAGGCCATGAACTTGCCGTAGCGCCCGTTCCTTATTACCATTGGCTTGCCGCACTCAGGGCAGACCTCGTCCGTAGGTTCGTCAGGCTGCTTTATCTTGACCATGTTGGCGCTCGCCTGCTTCAGAGTCTGCTCGAACGGGATATAGAACTCCCGTATCGCACCTGTCCAGTCGCGCTGGCCCCGCGCTATCTCGTCCAGTTGTGCTTCCATGTGGGCAGTGAACCCTACATCCACGATGTCGGGGAAGTGCTCCGTGAGCAGGTCGCTGACGAGCATGCCGAGCTCCAGGGGGTAGAACCGCCCGTCCCTCTTCCTGTCCACATATCCCCGGCGGCGCAGCGTGGAGATGATGGGCGCATAGGTGCTGGGGCGGCCAATGCCCCTCTCCTCGAGCGCTTTCACCAGAGTGGCCACATTGTAGCGTGGTGGCGGCTGGGTGAAATGCTGCTCCGGAAACACCTCCAGCAGGCGCAGTTGCTCACCTTCGTCCAAGGGGGGCAGGCTGGTCCGTCCCTCTTCCTCTCCTCCGGCCTCGTCCTTCCCCTCGCTGTACAGGACCATGAATCCGGGGAAGCGCAACACCGACCCGGTAGCTTTCAGTGCATATATGTCCCCATCTTGCGCTGCTCTTGCCTCTATATCCACATTGGTGGTGTCGAAGACGGCAGCGGCCATCTGGCTAGCTACCATGCGTTCCCATATGAGCTGGTACAGCCTGGCCTGGTCAGAGGTAAGGTATGGCTTGACCATGTCCGGCTCCCGCGCTACCTTCGTGGGACGGATGGCCTCGTGTGCCTCCTGGGCGCCCTTGACCTTCTTGGCCGAGGCCCGCGGCTTGGCTGGCAGGAAATCATTCCCATACTTCGTAGCTATGTAGTCGCGCGTCTCCTCCACCGCTGACTCGGCCACCCTGGTGGAGTCGGTGCGCATGTAGGTAATGAGGCCGACTTCGCCCTCTTCGCCTACGGGCAGTCCCTCGTAGAGCTGCTGTGCTGTGGCCATGGTCCGGTCTGCAGTGAAGTGTAGCTTGCGCCAGGCTTCCTGCTGCAAGGTGCTGGTGATGAAGGGCGGTTGAGGCTGCCTGCTGACCTTTTTCCGCTTTATCCCGGTGACGAAGTACTCGGCGCTCTTCAAGCGGTCAGCAATTGGCTCTGCTTCCGCCTGGCACCCGATCTTCAGCTTGCTAGCCTTGCCCTTGATCGAGGCAAGCCTGGCCTTGAAAGTGGGAGCCTTCTTTGCCCCGGTGACCTTGCTCAGCTCCACTTCGATGGTCCAGTACTCCTCCGGAACGAAGCTCTGGATATCCCTTTCCCGCTCCACTATCATCCTCAGGGCTACCGACTGCACCCGGCCAGCGGAGAGCCTTCCCCTGACCTTCCGCCAGAGCAGGGGGCTGATCTTGTAGCCTACTAACCGGTCCAGTACGCGCCTAGCTTGCTGAGCGTTGACCAGGTTCATGTCGATCTGCCGCGGATGGTGAAAGGCCTCTTTGATGGCCGTATCGGTGATCTCGTGGAACACCACCCGGTGCGTCCTCTGCTCGTCCAGATGGGCCGCCTTGACCAGGTGCCAGGAGATTGCCTCTCCTTCACGGTCGGGATCCGTGGCCAGGTAGACGGCCTTGGCCTTGGCCGCAGCGTCCTTCAGGCTCTTGACCACTGCCCTCTTACCCTTTGGGACGACGTACCTGGGGGCGAAGTCGTTGTTTGGATTGACGCCCAGACTCTTCTGCGGCAGGTCTCGCACGTGCCCCACCGATGCCTTGATACTGTACCCCTTGCCCAGTATCTTTCCCAGGGTGCGCGCCTTAGCCGGTGACTCGACTATAACCAGTTTGGCTGTCATCTTCTGTTAAACAAAGCTCCAGGTTCTCGAATGCCTGGCTGCTGAAGGCCATTCAGGTGCGCACGTAGCTCATGCTGCCCACCTGCTTTGCCAGCCCCTTCAGCTCCAGCACTGCCAGGACGCTGCTTACTGTCGCTATAGGAAGACCGCTATTGCGGCACACGTCATCGATGTGTATGGCCTCCCTGGAGAGGTAGCCCAGCAACTGTGACTCCGTGTCTGTGGTATCGGCTGCGGCAGTCAAGTCCGTCATTTCCAGTTGCCGGGCGCCCATTGTGAGGTTCAGTTCCTCAAGTATGTCGGCAGCATGATTGACCAGCTTCGCCCCTTCCTGGATGAGCCGATTGGTGCCTTTGCTGGCCGGAGAGAAGATGCTGCCCGGGATAGCAAAGACGTCCCGGTTCTGCTCCACCGCCCAGTGAGCCGTGCTCAGGGCGCCGCTTTTCTCGCCTGCCTCGATCACCAGCACACCGAGGCTCATGCCGCTGATGATGCGGTTCCGCTGCGGGAAGTGCTCCGCCTTGGGCCTGGTGCCCAGGGGAAACTCGCTCACCAGTGCGCCGTGCTCCATGATCTGCCGGGCCAGAGCCACGTGGTCGCTCGGGTAGACCATATCCAGCCCGCAGCCGGCCACGGCAATGGTGCGTCCGTCCGCCTGCATGGCGGCGCGATGCGCAATGGCGTCGATGCCCTTGGCCAGCCCGCTGACGACGGTAACCTTGCTGCGGGCCAGGTCTGCTACGATTTCCTCGGCAACCTGCCGTCCGTAAACGGACGCGCGGCGTGTGCCGACCACGGCGAGAGACCACTCGTCTTCGGGAAGCAGGGTGCCCCTGACATAGAGGACTGGCGGGTAGTCGTATATCTCCGCCAGCCGTCGCGGGTATTCGGCATCGCCGGATGTAATCGCGGCTACTCCGTAGCGCTTCAGCTTGTCCACTTCCTCTTCCAGTGAGATGCCGTTGCGCAGGCTGACAATCGCCTCCGTCGACCTGGCATCGAGGCCGGTTGCCTTGAGTTCACCGGCTGAAGCATGCCATGCCCTCTCCAGGTTACCGAAGTATGCCTCCAGCAGGGAAAGCCGTATCCGTCCGATTCCCGGAATCAGGCTGAAACCGACCCAGTACCTGGCTTCGTTCACGTCCATGACGAAAGAAGACCTGCGAGAGGCTCTTGGGTCACCTTTGGCCGACCTGCTGAACTGGCCGCCGGGCCGACGACAATGCTACCACAATCGCATGCAGAGTCAAGGCAAAGGGTCTGGTTCGGACGGTGGAGCAAGCGGAGAGGGTGGGATTCGAACCCACGGTCGCCATAAGCGACACGCGCTCTCCAGGCGCGCCTGATCGGCCACTCCAGCACCTCTCCCCGCGGAGAGGGTGGGATTCGAACCCACGCTCGCCAAAGGCGAGACCGCTTTTCGAGAGCGGCACCATCAGCCTCTCGGTCACCTCTCCGAGGCACAAATTTTACAGCATGACTACGTAGGTGGCAAGGCGTTGGACCTGGCGGCTACAAGTGGGAACGCAATGGGGATGCAGGAGACCCCTTCGCGGTTGACCCGAGCAGGTCACCAGCGATCTCAACGGTGTAGGGAGCAGACCTGAAGGTCTGTCCCTACAGGGCCGCTCCGTAGTCGGGCGCTTCGTCGAGCCTGGAAAGGCTCTCCCCGCATCCGTCCCCCGTCTGTAGGAGACCCCTTCTGGGGTCGACGGAGTGGCGGAGGTGGGGCCTGGCTCCACCTCCACCCAGAGGCACCCCGCCACACGGGGCCAGGGTCGCTCTAGCTGGCCGGGTTTGTCACCCGCCCCACGAACAGAATGGCCTCTGTCTCGATGTCGCGAATCAGGAAGACGAAAGGGCGGTCAGCATTGAACTCCGCCGAAGCCTCCGGCGCGGCTGTGAGCTCCATCTCCACTGCCGTGGCCGCGGCGGCTTCCGTGCCCGCCTCATCCGCGGAGACGAACGATTTGTGCAGCACGTTCCCTATCATCAGGTCGCGGTTGCCGGTCATGCCGGAGAAGTCGGCTGCCGTGGAGAAGGCCACCGGCATGCCCATCGTACCGAGCACTTCCTTCAGGCTGAACTCAGCGTCGAACTCGAAACGGGGCAGGGTCACCGCGACGCCCCTCTGCTGCAGGCTGTTCACGATGCCCTCGACAGCTTCAGCATCCAGCGCCGTCTCGAAAGCGGCGAAGTTGCCCTCATCGGGAAGCAGCACCACCATAGACAGCTCGCTGCCGTCGTACAGCAGCTCCAGCGCCTTGTACCCGTCGCCCTCCATATAACTGAAGGACTCTGTCTGGTGCATCATAGGCACGGTTACCTGGCTGCCGTCCAGCAGATGGAAAGCGCCGTCGGCCGTGCTCTCTTCGGCGAAGGGGTTCAGCCACGCCGCGTTGAGGTAGATAGCGTTGGTCAGCACCAGTCTGGTCAAGGCGTCAAGTGCCCCCTGCGGGATGATGTCTTCTATTCGGGCCTCGGTCTGATCGCTGACCCACCTGTTTATGGTGTTGCGCGCCTCCTCCGTTGCGCCTATGAAGTCGACCAGATTAAGCCCGGCGTCGTAGTTCTTGGCCAGGGTGTCCAGGAACTCGGTCAGGAACTCGTAGCCCTCCTGTCCCCAGAGCGCATTGACCACGTTCAGCCGAAACTCCTGCCCGTCCTTGCCCTTGGCGCCCTCGCCCCGCTGGGCAAGTGCCAGATTCAAGGCGTTGAAAGCCGCGTGCAGCTTGTCCTGGGGCAGGGTGAAGTGGAGGGTGTTGGCCATCTGACTCTCGGTCTCACCGCAAGCGCCAGCATAGGTCATCGCCAGCGCCACGGAGATGCTGTAAGGAGACAGAAACAGGTTGCCCTCTTCCGTGCTCAGGTTATGGTACAGATCGAAAGCGAACGCCGTATTGCCGTTCACCAGTTGCTCCAGCTCGGAGGGGTCGACCTGGGGATCGGTCTCTCGTGGTGTGTCCGACTTGACCACCGTCATGGCGTAGCTTACCCCGCACCCCACCGGAGTCAGCAGCAAGACCATGGCCAGCATAAGAGCTAGAGATCTCCTCATTAGCAGTCACCTCCTGTCGTCTGCTGCTCGCAGCGGACGTCCCCACTTGTCCCGGCTGCAATATTATAGACGCATCAGGGGCGAAAAAGGTTCCCGTTCCGCGCTACAACAACAGTCCGAAGGGCACGTCCGTGCGTGGACTGCCTCGGGCTCGGTTACAGGACAGGTGACAGGTTGGGAAGACTTGGCCACCCCAAACCCACTAACGCCTATGCCGTTCTCTGGCGCTGGCGGATACGCCTTGTCAGGAACATCTCCAGCTCGATGAGGAGGACGACCGGGGCCGACAACAGGAAAATCAGGCCCCACCATTGTGCCGGGAAGGCCTTCAGCCTGAAGGGATTGAAGCCCACTTCAGGCAGGACATAGATCAGCAGAACGTGAAGGGATAGTGTTATGGCGATGCCACCCACCACCCATCTGTTCGAGAACGGGTTCCGTTTGAACACGGACTGGGTCAGTGATCGGGCGGTAAGCAGGTAGAATATGTGCACCATCATCACCGTGACGAAGGCTGCCGTCTGCGCCTGGATCAGCCGGTCCTCGTCCACCAGATGAGCCTCCACGGCAGGGTCACCATAATGGTAGAACACCAGAAAAGCGCCACCAGCCATCAGTAGAGACACCAGCCCCACCCGCCTCAGGAACAGGGCATCGGCTATGGGCTCCTTCGGGTCGCGCGGCGGCCTGTCGAGGAGATTGGGCTCGCGGGCTTCCCAGAGCAGCGGCAGGGCCAGAGCGACGGCGTCGTACAGGTTTATCCACAGGATCTGTACCGGCTCCAGTGGCAGGCGCTCGGCAAACAGGGCCAGGAAAGGCACCAGCACTATGGCGCTTATCAACAGGAAGCCCTGCCCTACGTTGGTGGCCAGGGTATAGAGGATGACCTTGCGGATATTCAGGTAGACATGTCGACCCTCCTCCACCGCTGCCACTATGCTGGCGAAGTTGTCGTCCACCAGGATCATGTCCGAGGCTTCCTTGGTGACATCGGTACCCTTGATGCCCATAGCGATGCCCAGGTCGGCAGCCCTGAGCGCTGGCGCATCGTTCACGCCGTCGCCAGTCATGGCCACTATGTGGCCTCGACGTCTGAGCTGGGTGGCCACTCTGTACTTGTGTGTCGGAGCAACCCTGGCGAAGACAGAGACCCTGTCCACCACCTGGTACAGCTCCTCATCGCTCATTGTGGACAGGTCTTCACCGGTCAGCACCTCTTCGCTCGCCCCGATGCCGAGCTGCCGTGCCACGGCCTGCGCAGTGCGGCTGTGGTCACCGGTTACCATCACCACCCTGATGCCCGCTTTCCTGCACTTGGCCACGGCGTCGATCGCTTCGTCCCTGGGGGGATCGATCATGCCCTGAAGGCCGAGGAAGACCAGGTCGTGCAGGTCTTCCGAAGTGAGCTGTGACTTGTCCGCGGGCGCGTCTCTGTAGGCCAAGGCCAGCACCCTCAGAGCTCCTGCGGCCATGTCGTCTACCCGGCTCAGCACAGCGTCAGAGTCCAGGGGCCCAACAGCTCCGTCGACCAACTGGCTGCGGCACATGCCAAGGACCCTCTCTGGAGAGCCCTTCACGTAGATAATATTCCCTTCCCCGTTCCGGTGCAGGGTGGCCATGTATTGCTGTTGCGACTCAAACGGCACTTCGTCCAGTTTGGGCAGCCTGTCGGAGATGCCGGCTTTGGCCGCCGAGACCACCAGCGCCCCCTCCGTCGGGTCTCCCAGTATTTCGTAGCTGCCGTTGCCTTGTCTGATCTGGGCGTTATTGCAGCACAGGCCTGCCCGCAGGGTGTGTGCCAGGTCGTCATCCGCTTTCGGATCTACACGGCTGTCTCCTTGCATGAAGTCCCCACGGGGCGTATAGCCCACCCCGGTTACACGGTACTCCTTGCCCCCGGCATAGACCCTGACCACGGTCATCTCGTTCTTGGTCAGGGTGCCGGTCTTGTCTGAGCATATGACGGTGGCTGAGCCGAGCGTCTCCACGGCTGGCAGTCTTCTGACCAGGGCGTTCCTGCGTGCCATAGCCCTGGCGCCGAAGGCGAGGGCTATGGTCAGAATAGCTGGCAATCCCTCAGGTATGGCGGCCACGGCGAGAGATACCGAGGCCAGGAATGAATAGACGATGTCGTAGCCACCCAGAGTCGCACCCAGCACTAGATTGACGGCGGCCAGGATGAGCACAGCAACAAGCAGGAACCGGGTGAACTGAGCAATTTTGCGCATGAGCGGCGGTGCTGTTTCGCGTGGGGCCTCCTCGATGAGCCTGGCGATCCTGCCGATTTCCGTGTCTTTGGCGGTGGCCACCACCAGGCCCCGGCCTGAGCCGCGGGTAACGAAGGTGCCGCTGAACGCCATGCAGCGCTGGTCCGCTGGCGACAGGTTGGGCCGCGGGAGAGGTTCGGTGCCTTTCTCCACTGGCACCGACTCGCCGGTGAGGGTAGCTTCGCCGGCTGTCATGTTCCTGGCATAGAAAAGGCGCAAGTCCGCTGGCACACGGTCGCCCTCGTCCAGGATGACCACATCCCCTGGCACCAGTTCGCGGGCCGGTATCTCCGTGGTCACCCCGTCCCGCACTACGGTGCAGTTGGGCACCATCAGCTTCTTCAGGGCCTCCATGGACTCCGCCGCCTTGCCCTCCTGAACAAACCCGATGATGGCGTTGGCCAGGACCACTGCCATGATGACCGAGGAGTCGAGCCACATGCCGAGAACGGCAGTCGTAACCGCAGCGGCGAGCAGAACATAAATCAGGGGGTTGCGGAACTGGCGCAGGAAGCGGAGGAGCGTGCTCTCTCCCTTGAACTTGATCTCGTTGTAGCCGTACTTTGCCAGCCTGGCCTTTGCCTCCGCAGAAGTGAGGCCACCCTCGTCAGCGGCCAGGGCCTGCTTGACCTCTGACAGCGGCAACTGGTACCAGGCTTTCATGTCTGGCTTCGCCGACCCGTTGTCAACCATGGGTCAACCCCTTGTGGAAGGGTTTCCTTCGGTAGAATAGAAGGCAATACGGAAAAGCGGCACATGCTCCGAAACGATAAACTACGGCCGGAGGGAGGCATCAATGCGCCCTGTGATTGTGGGGGGGGGGCAGCAGGCAGCACTCCGATTCCGAGAAAAGTCGGCTGACCTGGGATTGTAGGGCCGATGACCGCGGCTGTCAAAGCCCGCCCGCCGCTCTCCCGTCTAGCTGGCCTCGATCTCTTTCTCTCCTACCGTATGTATCTTGACCAGGTTGGTGCTGCCGGGAACTGCAAGCGGGAGGCCAGCCGTGATAATGATCAGGTCACCCCTCCTGGCCACCCGCATCTCCATCACCACCTCCGTCGCTTGCTCGAAGACCTGCTCCAGGCTGACGGGCTCTGGTCTCTTGACTGGGCGCACACCCCATACCAGGCAAAGGCGTTCCACCACCTTGTCGGAAGGGGTGACAGCTACGATCGGCTGCTTCGGTCTATACTTGGAGACCCGCAGACTGGTGGACCCGCCGGTGGTAAAGGTGGCAATGGCCCGGGCCCCAGTCTGGTGCGCTATCTGACAGGCGGCCCTGGCCGCGGCGTCGTCCACTTCCGGCAGGGCTTCGTTTCTCTTCTCGTGAAGTATGTCCTCATAGGGTATGGCCGTCTCGGCCTCGGAAGCTATTCTGGACATGGTCTTCACCACGTCCACGGGGTGCTTGCCGATGGCCGTCTCCGCAGAGAGCATCACGGCGTCTGTCCCGTCGAGGACGGCGTTGGCCACATCTGCTGCTTCCGCCCGCGTTGGAGTGGCCATATCGATCATGGACTCCAGCATCTGGGTAGCGGTTATCACCGGTTTGCCCGCCCGGTTGCATTTCTCGATGATCTCCTTCTGCACCAGGGGCACCTTCTGGACCGGGATGTCTACTCCCAGGTCTCCCCGGGCCACCATGATGCCGTCGCTGACGGCCAGCAGTTCGTCGAAGTTGGCCACTGCCTGCCTGCGTTCTATCTTGGAGATAACAGGTATCTCGGCCCCGGCACGCTTCAAGATACCCTTGGCTTCTTCCACATCCCGGGCGGTCTCGACGAATGACAGGGCAACATAGTCGGGTCCCTGTGCAGTAGCAAACTCGATGTCTTCGCGGAGATCGTCGGTCATGAAAGGACGCGAACTCGTCATCCCCGGCACCACGATGCCGCGGCCGGGTGTGAGGAGCCCACCGACCACGATGCGGCACCTGACGTCGGTGTCGCTTACCTCCTGCACCTTCAGTTGGATTGCCCCATCGGCAATGACCACCGTGTCTCCCACCTTAACGTCCTGGGGAAGGGTGGGGAAGTTCACCGGGATCAGCTTGCTGGTACCTTCGCCCTGCCGCGTGGTGAGGGTCACATGGGCGCCTTTCCGGAGCACGGTGGAACCGCCGGCTATGTTTCCAGTACGGTACTTCGGCCCCGGCAAGTCGATGAGAATGGCCACCGGGATGCCAAGGCGCTCGGCCAGCCTCCTTACCGTCTGGATGTGTTGGGCGTGCTCTGTATCTGAACCGTGGGACAGGTTTATCCTGGCCACGTTCATGCCTGCCAGGATCAGCCGCCTGATAGCGGTGGCCGAACCACTGGCGGGGCCAAGGGTGCAGACGATCTTGGTCCGGCGCCTCAATCTCAAGTAGCGCGGGTTCCGCATGATGGTGAACCCACATAATATCGGATGCGCCGCCGTACTGCAAGACGCCATCGCGCCAGGTGGAAAGGAACTCGGTCGTGGTGGCGACACCCCGGACTTTTCCACTGTGGGCGGCACGGCGAAACCCCCTGCCATCACCAGGCGTTTTATCCTATGCCAGAGGTCTCCCTTGATGAGCGCAAACGCTTGCCTGGGAGCACCGCTCCGAGACCTATCGGCAAATGAGGACAGGTACCAATGCGGAAGCCTTCATCATGCCTGGCGTGTTAACTTGTTGGTGGACAAGGGAAATGCCAAAGGCAATAGAAAGGAGGAACCAAGATGGAATGGCAGGTAATCGTGGCAATGGTACTGGCGGTGCCCATCATCCTTCTACCTGTGGCGCTCGTCTGGTACCTGAACATCGGCGGGGTGGTGGCTGCGGTGAGGCAGGCGCGCAAGGCCGTCCGCAGAGTAGCAGCCAAAGAAACAGTCCGATAGCAAC